>DAOVBT010000033.1 GCA_030670375.1 Candidatus Aminicenantota bacterium
GTGCCCTTTTTCCCATTTTAAAAAATAAAAATAATTATGACACAGTCTGTGCGTCAGATTCCCTCGAAGAACGGGTCGTAATGGCTAAATCTTCAATGGTCGCTTCAACCATCCCCAAAAGCCCCATTTATCACGGAAATAAAAATGCTTCTCTCGTTTTAGAAAGGATCCTTTTTCTGTGTCGAATATGCCGGGGAAAAAAATGTATTTGAAAGGGTTATGCACCGTACTTTTTCAGCTTGTCGGCATGGGCCAGCATGAGGGGCATGGTATAGATAGCCTGAAACCGTCCCAGATAACCTTGAGAGCAGCTTCTTTCAGAAAATCGGACAACGGCGTCTGGCATGGCTGTTGGAGCATGAAGCATAAACGGGTTGGGATGCCAGGAGTGGGATTTGAGCAAACTGGGGGTGGAATGGTCTGATGTCACGACCAACACCTCAGAGTTTTTGCCCATGAGGCGAGGTATAAAAGTATCGGTTTCTTCGATGGCCGCCTTTTTGGCATCATAGTTGCCGTCCTCTCCTGCGGCATCGGTTTTTTTCACATGAATATAGAAAAAATTGTAGTCCGAATAGATATCATCCAGGGCGTCGAATAGGTCTTCGATTTCCGGTCCCGCATCGACGATTGCCATCCCGACCAATTTGGCCAATCCTTTGTACATCGGGTAGTTGGCCAAGGCCACAGGTTTGATTTTGAACAGATCTTGCATCGAGGGAAGAGAAGGATGCTTCGAAAAGCCGCGAAGCAGTACCGTGTTTGCCGGAGTCGAATCCTTCAAGAATTCTGTCAGATCGTCCAGAAAAGAATTGACCATTACGGCTGTTTTTTGTGCTTCATCATCGAGAGGTTGGGTGTATGCGCGGGGCTTGTTTTCTTTTTGGGGGTCGGCATCGCTCAGCGCATCGCAAAGATTCTCACCGCTGAATTTGACGACAAATCGGTGTTCCTTTCCCGGGTAAACCGTGATTCGCGGTGCTTCCCGGGATTCTAAATAGGCATTGATCTTTTGGCAGAGTCCTTCATTTTCGGAGGTCGGAATTCTTCCTGCCCGCCTGTCTGTGATCATGTCTTGTTCGTGTGTGGCAAAGTTGCCACGGGCGACCATGTCGTCCCTCCCGACATCCACCCCTACACCGAGAGCTTCCAGGATGCCTCTTCCCAGTGTGTGTTTTAGCGGATCGTACCCAAAAAGGGAGAGATGAGCGGGCCCGCTTCCCGGTGTGATTCCCATGAAAACAGGATCTGAGAGGCCACACGCGCTTTTCGTAGCCAGGTTATCCAGGTGTGGAGTGCGGGCGGCTTCCAGTGCGGTTTTCCCGTTGCGTGGAAGCCCTCCCAATCCGTCCATCACGAGGAGGAGGATTTTTGACGGTGTTTCCGTGCTTAGCTCTGTTGCGATTTTTTCCCAATCCATGTTCTTCTCCGGAGGCAAATCTTCATCGTTTCCAGAATTTTCTCGACATTTTATTATAAATAAAAAAAGTTTGTTAAGAAAGCAATTTCACCCTTTTCATTCGTTAAGGCAATTGTTAGAATCGACGCATGGATAAGGTTTTTGTTCTCGATTTTGGCTCGCAATACACCCAATTGATCGCACGAAAGATCAGAGAATTGGGCGTGTATTCGGAGGTATTCCCTTTCAATCTTCCTCTTTCCAGGATAAAAACAGAGAATCCGGGAGCCATTATCCTCTCAGGGGGACCCCAAAGCGTTTATGCCCCAGAATCTCCCACGGTCTCTGAAGAGATTTTTCAATTGGGGATTCCGATTCTCGGCATCTGTTACGGCCTCCAGATCATGGCTCATGTTCTAGGGGGAAAGGTCAAACCTTCCAAAAAAAGGGAATATGGTTTCGCGCACTTGGATGTGAAAGACAGAAAAGGACTACTCTCCGGCATCAAGGATCGAGGGCAGGTTTGGATGAGCCATGGGGACAAGGTTCATGATGTCCCGCCTGGATTTCTTATCTCTGGAAGGACCTCCAATTGCCGTGCGGCTGTGATCGAGTCACAAAAAATGAAAATTTTTGGTGTTCAGTTCCACCCGGAGGTTATCCACACCACGCAAGGCTTACGAGTTCTCGCGAATTTTCTCTTTCGGCAGGCAGGCCTAAAAAAAGAGTGGAAAATGGGCTCGTTCATCCAGGCAAAAGTCCAGGAAATTCGGGATCAAGTCGGGAAGGAAAGAGTCATTTGTGGCCTGAGCGGAGGTGTCGATTCTCTGGTGGCATCTTTGATCATTCACAAAGCGATAAAAGACCGTCTCACCTGCATATTTGTCGATAATGGCCTGCTGCGAAAGGGACAGTTCCAGGAATTGCTGAAAAGCTTCCGCCACCAATTTTCGCTGAATGTTATCGGCGTGGATGCCTCTGAGTCATTCTTGGAGAGACTCGAACGGGTCATTTCTCCGGAGAGGAAGAGAAAGATCATCGGCAAGGAGTTCATCCGGATTTTCGAGCAGGAAGCCAAAAAGATCGGAAAGGTCCCATTTTTGGGGCAAGGTACGATTTATCCCGATGTCATCGAGAGTAATCCTGTCAAAGGCCCCTCCTCTAAGATTAAATCCCATCATAATGTCGGGGGATTGCCCAAAAATTTGTCTTTCCGATTGGTCGAACCTTTAAAAGAGTTGTTCAAGGATGAAGTCAGAGAGTTGGGCAGGGAGCTGGGTGTGGAGAAGGATTTTATCCTTCAGCACCCCTTTCCCGGGCCAGGACTGGCTGTTAGAATCGTGGGCGAGGTGACGAGAGAAAGACTGAAGATCATACGGGAGGCCGATGAGATCTTGATTCAAGAAATAAAAAAAGCACGGCTGTACAACAAGCTGTGGCAGGCTTTCACGGTTTTATTACCGGTCAAATCCGTGGGGGTGATGGGCGACCGGCGCACATACCAGAGAGTGGTGGTGCTCCGGCTGGTTCGCAGCGTGGACGGGATGACGGCAGATTGGTACCCTGCAAATACCGATGTCCTCTCCAGAATCTCCAGTCGCATCGTGAACGAAGTGGATGGAGTCAACCGCGTTGTGTATGACATAACCGCAAAACCACCCGGGACCATAGAGTGGGAATGAACATGGAATCGACATTCATCCACCTTCACAACCATTCAGAATTCAGCATTCTCGATGGGGCGTTAAAAACATCTGTGCTCGTGGAGGCCGCCTACGAAAATAAGATGCCTGCCGTGGCCCTCACCGATCACGGCAACATTTTTGGGGCTGTGACTTTTTTCAAACAAGCCAAAGAAAAAAAGATCAAACCCATCCTGGGATGTGAAATCTATGTGGCTCCCGAAAGCCGGTTCGACAAGTCACCCGATCAAAAGGGGCCCAGACACTTCCATCTGGTTCTCCTTGTCAAGGACGAAAAAGGATACGGGAATCTTTGTCGGCTCATCACAAAGGCATACCTGGAAGGTTTTTATTACAAGCCCCGTATCGATAAGGAGCTGTTGGTTCAACACAGCGAGGGACTGATCGGTCTGTCCGCCTGTCTCAAGGGCGAGATCAGTCATAACCTGGGATTAGGATTGGCAGATAAGGCTGAAGAGACAGCTCTCGAGTACGCCGCTTTTTTTGCCCCAGGGGATTTTTATATCGAACTTATGGATCACGGTATCCCGGCGCAAAAGGAGGTCAATCCTCTCCTCATTAAGCTCGCAAAAAAAATCGACCTTCCCTTAGTTGCAACAAACGATGTCCATTATTTCCGCAAAGAAGATCACGAAAGCCAGGATATCCTTTTGTGCATCCAGACGAATAAAAAAGTTACGGACCAGGATAGAATCCGTTTTGCCACTCAGGAATTCTATTTCAAGCCGCATGATGAGATGGTGGAGCTTTTCAATGAGACGCCTGAAGCCATCCAGAACACGACCAAGATTGCAGCCAAGTGTAACTTCGATTTTCCCCATTCTGGGTATTTTTTGCCGAATTTCAGTCCTCCGGAGGACAGTTCTCTGGAAGAATATTTTGATCAGGTCATCAAGGTGGGCTTCGAGGACAGAATGGCCGCTTTGGCTCCTCGGATTGAAAAGGGGGAACTCCCCGGGCGCAAAGCCTATGAAAAAAGGTTGGAAAAGGAAGTCCGGCTTGTGAAAGAAATGGGATTCGAAGGGTATTTCTTGATCGTCTGGGACTTGATCCGGGAGGCACGCTCGAGAGGGATCCCTGTGGGCCCAGGAAGAGGATCGGCGGCAGGAAGCCTTCTTGCCTTTTCTTTGGGAATCACGTCTATAGATCCTCTTGAGTACGACCTTCTGTTCGAGCGATTCCTGAACCCGGGACGAATCAGTCTTCCGGATATCGACATCGATTTTTGTGGAAGACGAAGGGATGAAGTCATCTCCTATGTCACAGAGAAATTCGGGCGGGAGAATGTCTGCCAGATCATCACCTTCGGGACCATGGCGGCTCGCCAGGCCGTACGAGATGTGGGGAGGGCTCTGGAAGTTCCCCTTCCGGAAGTGGACAGGATCGCCAAGATGATCCCCCCGTTCGGTCCGGATTCCTCGATAGCAGGAGCCTTGAAAAACCTTCCCCAACTTCGAGAATTAAGAGACAAGGATGCAAAAATCGCCCACTTGCTTTCGGTTGCCCAAAAGCTGGAGGGGCAGGTCCGCCATCCTTCCATTCATGCTGCCGGAATTGTCATCACTCCCAAACCCCTAGTGGAGTTTATGCCCCTGTATCAATCTGTCAAGGGAGAGATAACCACCCAATTTCCGATGGGGGACATAGAGGCAATCGGGCTTCTGAAAATGGACCTGCTGGGGCTTCGCAACCTCACCGTTATCCAGGATACTGTGGAACTGGTAAAACAGGACAGTGGAAAAGAGATCGATATGGATCACATCCCCTTGGATGATCAAAAAACCTTCGAGGTTTTCCAATCGGGAAACACAGATGGCGTATTCCAGTTTGAAAGTAATGGGATGAAAGATCTGCTTCGGAATTACAAACCGGAAACGCTGAGGGACCTGATCGCCATGAATGCCTTGTATCGGCCCGGCCCATTGCAAAGCGGCATGACGGATAAATTTGTCAAACTCAAAAACCATCCCGACAGGATCAGCTACGAATTCCCGGAACTGGAGCTTATCCTCAAAGAGACCAAAGGGATCATTGTCTATCAGGAACAGGTGATGCAGATCGCAACCGAACTGGCAGGGTATTCCATGGCTGAAGCGGACCTTTTGAGGAAGGCCATGGGGAAAAAGATTGCCTCGGTGATGAAAGCGCAGAAGCAAAGGTTTGCACGGGGATCCAAGGAAAAAGGCCTTCCGCCGGCCAAGTCCAACAAGATATTTGAGCTGATCAAACATTTCGCCGGGTATGGATTCAATAAATCCCACAGTGCTGCCTATGCATTTCTGGCCTACCACACGGCCTATTTGAAAGCCCACTATCCTGTTTATTTTTTAGCTGCTCTCCTCACATCTGAGGCGGAAAGAGGGACGACATCCCAAGTGGTCAAATACATGAACGAATGTAAAGAGATGGGGATCGAAGTTCTCCCGTCAGACATCAATGAAAGCGACTTCAATTTCACCGTCTCCCAAGGAAACATCCGCTTCGGGCTCTCTGCCATCAAAAATGTCGGAGAAGGAGCCATCAGAGCTTTGATACGCACAAGGAAGAAAAAAGGACGATTCTCTTCTCCGTTCGATATTTTTGATGAAGCAAGCCCCAAAACCATAAACAGGAAGGTCATCGAAAGCCTGATAAAAGCTGGGGCGCTCGATTCCCTGAAGTGGAAAAGATCCCAGATGTTTCATCTTGTCGACAGAATGATCGACTATTCCCATGAAATCCAGAAGATCAAATCTTCCAAACAAAATCTTCTTTTTGGGAAGGGACACATCGAATCGCCCCAGGTCCCTCCAGAAGTTCAGGAAATGAGAGAATGGGATGAATCCCTGTTGCTCTCTTATGAAAAGGATGTTTTGGGTTTTTACATCACGGGACACCCTCTGACACATTACGGAAAACAGTTGAACCGTCTTGTCTCTCACACCATCAGCCAGTTGGATGATGAATTGGATTTTAACAACGAGATCAAGGTTGCAGGAATCATTTCGTCCGTGAAGCAGTTAAAAACAAAAAAGGATGAAAGGATGGCTACGCTGCAGCTTGAAGACCTGAGCGGCCGCATCGAAGTGGTCGTTTTTCCGGACAGCTATCAAAAGAATTATGAGTATTTGAGAGCAGACCAGCTCGTTTGGATCAAGGGAAAATTTTTGGGAGAGGGCGAGAGCCGCCGAATTCACTTGCTGCAGATCATGCCTTTGGGAGAAGCATTCCAAGAACAGGCCAAAAGAGTGGTGCTGAGGATTTTCCTGCCAGGTATCGAGGAGACTGTTTTCGAAGAGCTAAAAGCGATCCTGGATGGATACAGGGGTCAATGTCCCGTGTTCTTCGAACTCGAAGCCCCCCATTCCTACCGGATAGTCGCTCAGTCGAGAGAGATTCAAGGTGTCATCCCTTCGGAAGAGCTCACCAAAGATGTCGAGAATTTACTCGGTGAAAAATCGGTGTATATCGAGTATAAATGAAGCCGATGAATTATAAAATACTCGTTGCCGACGATTCTCCATCCATCCAAAAGCTTATCCAAATGTCCTTTCCCGACACAGAATTTGAAATCTTCCCATTTAGCGATGGACAGAAAGTTTTGGATTCTCTTAGCCAGATTAATCCAGATGCCATTCTCCTGAACCTCTCACTTCCCCAAAAGGATGGGTATGAATTGGGTGAACACATCAAAAATCAGGAAGCATTTAATCAAGTGCCTCTGATACTGATCAAAGAGGCCTTTGAGCCATTGGACAAGGAGAGGCTGGAAACGTTCGAATACGATCAACTTGTTCAGAAGCCTTTCGATTCGGACGCTTTGGTTCAAAAGGTGCGAACCGCCATCGAGGAGAGAAAAATCCCTATGACTCTCCCTGAGGAACCTGTTTGGGATGAAGGTTCAACCGCCGAAAAAAAAGTCGAACTGGATGAAAAAGTCCGGGAATTGGTCAAAAAAGAAATACTGGGAGTGGAAAGAGAGCTGGAAAAGAGGATTAAGGCCCGGATTGTAGCAGAACTTAAAATGTGGTTGATCGACAACCAGAAATAATAGGTCAATTTCCACCTCCTGACATCCTGAAATAAGAATATAATTCCCCACACTCCTCAGCTGCCATGAGGAGCTCTTGCTGGATACTTTGAGGTGGAGGCCGGCCGGTAAGATTCAAAGGTCAGCTCGAGGTGGACGTTGAAACCTGTTTGGAATGAGGGTTCAAAAGTTTCTGATTTCAAAAAATATCCATTACCTGATAACCTGGATTATTCATAAAAAACGTCGATGCCGATCCAGCCAATCCTAACATTAAGGTTTATATAAACTCGAAAGAATGGTACTCTTGAAAATGGTTGTGTTATCATTTTCAGTGATGTCAGGATAAGTTCCTGACATTGTTGAAGTAAAAAAACATCGACGTTTTTTATGAATAGTTCAGGTTAAATAGGGCTCTGAATTTGAGGATAGGTGCATGAAAGAAAAAATCGTTTTGGCAAAAGCCTATAATCCTGATCCTGTTGAAGAAAAGTGGTTGAGAGATTGGAAGGAAAAGGGTGTTTTTACACCAAAAATGCCGTCTTCTGCAAAAAGATTCTCGATGGTCCTTCCCCCGCCGAACGTTACCGGCTCTCTTCATATGGGGCATGCCTTGTGTTTCACACTGCCAGACATCATCGTGCGATGGAAAAGGATGCAAGGATACAACACCCTTTGGCTCCCGGGTACAGACCATGCCAGCATCGCTGTCCATAACGTGATTGAACAGAGCCTGGAGGAAAAGGGCCTGTCCAGGGAAAAACTCGGCAGAGAAAAATTCTTAGAGACTGCATGGGATTGGAAACAGAAATACGGAGGTGTGATCATAGACCAGCTCATTAAGCTGGGGACTTCTCTGGATTGGACCAGGGAAAGATTCACACTGGATGAAGGGTTTCACAGAGCTGTGGTGCGCGTCTTTGTCGATCTCTACAAAGAAGGGCTGATCTACAGGGATTATTACCTTGTGAACAGATGTCCTCATTGTGCCACTGTGCTATCGGATATAGAGGTTGAGCATAAAGAGTTGGCCTCGAAACTCACGTACATTAAGTACCCAGTTGTTGACTCGGAGGATTATATCATCGTGGCCACAACACGGCCCGAAACCCTGCTGGGAGATACGGCTGTCGCTGTTCATCCGGAGGATGAACGTTATGCCAAGCATGTGGGACGAAAGGTGCTTCTTCCCCTCCAGAACAGGGAGATCCCGGTCATTGCAGATGAGTCGGTGGAGATGGATTTCGGCACCGGCGCTGTCAAGGTAACCCCGGCTCATGATCCTGCGGATTTCCAGCTGGGAAAACGCCACAACCTCGAACAGGTCATCGTTATAGATGGCTCTGGGATTATGACAAAAGATGCAGGCGAAGAGTTCGCAGGTTTGGACAGGTTTGCGTGTCGGGAAAAAGTGCTGGCCCGGTTGGAAGAACAGGGCTTGATTGAAAAAACCGAGGACTACCATCATGCGGTAGGCCATTGCTACCGGTGCAAAAACATCATCGAGCCCAATCTGTCCTGGCAGTGGTTTGTCAAGGTCGAACCTCTGGCCAGGGAAGCCATCCGGGTCGTCGAAGAGGGAGAGATTAAATTTATCCCTTCCAACTGGGCCAAGACTTATTTTGAGTGGATGTACAATATCCATGATTGGTGCATCTCGCGCCAGCTCTGGTGGGGTCACAGGATTCCGGCTTGGTATTGCCAGGAGTGCGGCGAGATCATCGTGGCCGAGTCAACACCAGAACAATGCGACAAGTGTCAGAGTACAAACCTTGTCCAAGAAGAGGACGTTTTGGACACCTGGTTCAGTTCAGCCTTGTGGCCCTTCGCCACCATGGGTTGGCCGGATGAGACCGAAGACTTAAAAACATTTTACCCCACGGACTTGATGTCCACCGGGTTCGATATCATCTTTTTCTGGGTGGCCCGGATGATCATGATGGGATTGAAGTTTGCCAAGGACATTCCGTTCCGTCATGTTTTTATCAACGGATTGGTGAGGGATTTCAAGCGGCGCAAGATGAGCAAATCCGAAGGCAATATTGTCGACCCGCTGGAAATGATGAAAAAGTATGGGACAGATGCCTTGCGCTTTAGCCTTACAGCTCTTGCTATTCCGGGGATGGATATTTCTCTCAGTGAGGAACGGATGGCCGGTTACAGGGCATTCGTGAACAAGATCTGGAATGCTTCTCGGTTCGTTTTGATCAACTTGCAGGAGGAAGATCTGGAAGTGAACGAGGAGGAGTTAACCCTGGCTGACAGATGGATCAGAAGCCGTTTAACCCAGGCTATCGCTGACATGAGCGCTGCTTTGGAGGAGTACAAGTTTTACGAGGCCGCTGACAAGATATACCACTTTGTGTGGCATGAATTTTGCGATTGGTACATCGAACTGGTCAAGCCAAGTCTGAAACAGGGAAACCGCACGAGCCTGGCCGTGCTTATCGATACCCTGGATCAAATATTGCGGCTTCTCCACCCGATCATGCCGTTTGTGACAGAAGAACTCTGGCAGCACCTTCCTTCGGATGGCATTTCTCTTGCTCTGGCTGAATTTCCAACCCCAGATGCGCGAATGGTAGATAAGGGGGAAGAGAGTGCCATGAAAGTGCTCCAAAACGCAATTGTTGAGCTGAGAACCTTGAAAGCTGAAAACCAAATCCCCCTGAAACAAAAAATACGCCTATTGGTCAAATGTAGCAAACAGGAAAAAAAGGCCATCCGCGAACATCAAGTTTACTTTGAGGTATTGGCTAATGTCGAGAGTCTGGAGATCCTGGATGAGTTCCCCGAAGGCCAAATGATGTTAAAAGGGGTGGCCGGTTCGATTGAGATGGCAATACCCCTCGAGAAAGGTTTGGTCGATTTCGAAAAGGAAAAACAGCGTTTGGAAAAAGAACTGACGAAAATAAAAGCAGAAATAGAAAAGATAGAAAGCCGGCTGGGAAATGAATCGTTTGTGGAAAAGGCGCCCAAAGAAGTTGTGGAAGAAACAAAAACACGATTGCAAGAGCTTCAAGACCGGAATAAAAGACTCAGCGAAAACCTGGAGAACATTCTGTCGCTTCTCTAAAATATCCTGTTTTTTGGCTCTGTTTTTTATTAATAGATCAGGATGGGAGGATTGACATGTTATTGGCTGTGGATATCGGAAACACAAATATTGCATTGGGAGTGTTTGACGGCAAAGATCTCATCCAGCACTGGAAAATCAGGTCAGAACAGCAAAAATCAAGTGATGAATATGAAATCATTTTGCTCAATCTTTTGTCACTTAATCATCTCGCAGTAAAAAGTATTCGATCGGTCATCATTTCCAGTGTTGTCCCTCCGCTCACACCGGTTTTCCAGAGTCTGAGCCAGGACTTTTTAAACATAAATCCACTTGTGGTGGGGCCAGGGCTGAAGACCGGGATGTCCATTCTGTACGAGAATCCACAAGATGTTGGTGCCGATCGAATCGTGGCTTCGATAGCGGCCTTCGATAAATACGGGGGGCCTGCCATCATCGTCGATTTTGGAACGGCCACGACGTTTGATGCCATTTCCAAAGATGGCGAGTATCTGGGAGGGGCCATTGCACCCGGAATTCAGATCGCTGCCGAGGCCCTATACCTCAAGACTGCCAAACTTCCGCGCATTGAAATAAAAAAACCCAAAAATGCTATCGGACGGACCACAGTCACCAGTATGCAATCTGGCCTTTATTTTGGTTATATCGGGCTTATCTCCAACATCATCGACGAGATTTCCAAAGAATTGGGTGAGGGAATAAAA
>DAOVBT010000131.1 GCA_030670375.1 Candidatus Aminicenantota bacterium
CCTATCCCGATGAGGCAGGATGATTAAGGAGGTATGTTAATATGAAAATAAGATCGAGTGCATGCTGGATTATGATATCGATAATTTTTTTATTTTGGGGGTGTAATCGTTCCCAAAATCCTGTGAATTTATATGGCGATAAACTGGATCTGGAGTTGCTCGAAGGAGAATGGGAGGGCGATTACTTCAGCAAAGACACAGGAAGGAGCGGTACGATTGAATTCACACTGATTGGCGAAGAAGATAAAGCGTACGGCGATGTTCTGATGATCCCGCGCGGTTCAAGGGAACCTTATCATCCCATCGGATTCAGGGATAGAGCAGAGGTCGATCCGCAGTTCCCCGAACTTTTGACCATAAACTTTGTGGAAGTTATGGACGGAAAAGTGAAGGGGGAATTAATCCCCTATTGGGACCCAGAGATGCAGCGACGGATGGTCACAACTTTTGAAGGAGTTCTGAAGGGGGATACCATACAGGGAACTTTTGAATCCCGGATGGAACAATCTCCCATTTATTTTTATGGTCAATGGAAGGTCTTCCGTAAGAAAAAAATAACAACATGATTTACCGGGGAATGTAATTGGCTGATCCACAATCCTTTATCCCAGTGAAGTTGATCTGCGGGATAATGACATCCCAGGAACACACCATTTTTAGGGCAGAGGAGAGGCTTGTCCGAATTTATGGAATTTCCGATTCCCAAAGCCCATTGTTTTCATTTGACTTCACAGATTACTACGAAAAACAGATGGGAAAAAATCTCAAGAGAAAATTTTTAAGTTTTAAAAAGCTCATCGAACCAGAAAGATTGAGCAAGATAAAACAGGAAACCAATCGCTTGGAGGAGGAAATCCAGGAAGAATTTCAAGCCCTTCACAGAGTTGTTAATCTCGACCCTGGCTATTTGACACCAGCTTCTCTGATCGTGGCCACTGCCAAAGATTTTTCACACCGAATTCCTCTCCAAAATGGCATTTATGCCCATCTGGAATTCTTGTTTGGAAAGGACGAAGTCCGCACGTTGGACTGGACATATCCTGATTTCAAGTGCAAAGATTATCAGGAATATTTTCTCGATGTACGAAGGCTTTATCTCTCCCAGCTCAAAAATAAAACCTCCAAATAATTCAGGAATCGTTGATGTCAAGGGCTGAGATCTCCCTTAGCTTCCTCACGATCTCCGGAAGTTCTCGAAGCACTACGGGGATGTCTTCTTCTTTGTTGAACCGGCCTAATGAGATCCGGATGGAGGATCGGGCCATTTCCGGTCGCAAACCAATGGCACTCAAGACATGCGAGACTTCTTCCGAGTCTTCGCTGCAAGCGGATCCTGTGGATACAAAGATATCTTTGGTGGCCAAAGACAATAGGATGGCCTCGGCTTCCAATCCGTAAAAGGAAAAGTTTAATGTCCCCTTGATCCTATCCTTTTCGTGCCCGTTGAATTTCACTTTGGGAATTTTTTCTTCGATGCCTCTTTTCAACATGTCGGCCAGTTTTGCGATGTGTTTCTTGTCCTTATCTCCTTCTTCAAGGACAATCCTTATCGCTTCTCCGAAGCCCACGATGCCTATGGTGTTTTCTGTGCCGGCCCGCATGAGTCTTTCCTGGTGTCCTCCATAAATGAGGGGCATGATGTTTGTTCCTTTTCGGATGTATAGGGCTCCGATCCCCTTTGGACCGTAAATCTTGTGGGCAGAAACTGAAAGGAGATCCACACCCAGTTTATCCACATTGACATCGATTTTTCCGAAGCTCTGAACCGCATCTGTGTGAACGAGCACGCCTTTTTCCTTCGCCATCTTCACGACATCTTGGATGGGTTGAATGGTTCCCAATTCGTTGTTGGCATGCATGAGAGAGATAAGAGCGGTCTTCGTGCTTATCGCCTCTTGTAGACGGTCGAGGTCGACAATTCCAGTATGATCAACAGGGACGAACGTGACTTTTGCGCCTTTTCTCTCGAGGTAATTGGCGGTCTCAATCACAGCAGGATGTTCGATCGCAGAGATGATGAATTCATTTTTCTCGGGCATGGCATCCAAAACTCCACGGATAGCGAAGTTATCGGATTCTGTTCCCGAACCCGTGAAAAATATTTCTGTCCTTTTTGCACCCAAAGCCTTGGCGATCGTATCCCGGGCTTCGGTCACGATTTCTTTGACCGCTCTGCCGATCGGGTAAAGTGATGAGGGATTTCCGAAATTTTCTTTGAGAAACTCCGTCATTTTTATCTGGACTCTTGGATCAAGTGGGGTTGTTGCGTTATTGTCGAGGTATATCATTAAGCCTTCTTAAGTTTTGGAGATCAGCCTGCTGTATATGTTTCCACAATGTTGACGACTTCGAATCCTGCCCTTTTCTGGCCTTCCTTGGCCGCTGCTCCGATGTGGGGGGTCGCTATCACACTGGGATGATCGATCAGCGCATATTCATCAGGAGGTTCTTTTTCGAAAACATCAATGCCCGCTGCTCGGACTTTTCCCGATTCAAGCGCCTCAAACAGGGCCTTTTCATCGACAGTCCCGCCGCGGGATGCATTGACCAAGATCACGCCTTCCTTCATTTTGGCAAACTCTATATCACTGATCATGTGTTTTGTCTGTTCGGTTAGCGGCAAATGGAGAGAAATCACATCCGATTGTACCAGAAGTACATCCAAATCAACCTGTTTGAAATCCAGATCTGCCTGGACATCGATAATATCATAGACCAGAACCTTCATTCCAAAGGCCAACGAAAGCCGAGTCACTTCCAGTCCTATCCTTCCGCTGCCGATGATTCCCAATGTTTTTTGAAACAACTCTGTTCCTGAGAGGGCCTTTTTTTCCCACTTGTGGGCCTTCATCGATAAGTTGGCTTTGCCGTGGTTTCGTACGGCTGCTAGCATCAATCCTAGTGTGTGTTCGGCGACGGAGGTTGTTGTGGCTGCTGGTGTGTTGTTCACCTGAATTCCTTTCTCTTTAGCTGCATCACAATCGATATTGTCCAGGCCGATTCCAGCTCTCACGATGAGTTCGAGATTGGAGGCTGCCTGGATAACGTTTCGTGTCATTTTGGTGGCGCCGCGGACGACGGCAATGTGGAATTCCGGAATCGTATGAATGAGCTCTTGTTCGTCCATTCCTGTCTTCATTATGACTTCCAGGCCAGGAAGGGCCTGAATCTTTTCAAAAGCATCAGGATTCATAGGATCGGCGACGAGTACTTTTTTCATTCCCAATTCTCCTTTAGAACATCCTCGGCGGCTTTGATGGCTTGGCCACTCTCAAAGTCATACCCGAGCTCCAACAGTGTCATTTCCATCGCGCTCAGGGCAATGATGACATCGAATCCTCCCATATACCCTAGGTGGGCAATCCTGAAAAATTCTCCTTTATGGGGGTCTTGAGCGCCTGCGATATAGGCCCCGTATTTCCCTTGCATCAATTTGACGAACTGGACTCCATCGACGCCGTCTGGAGTTTTGACGGCAGTCAAGATATTTCCGGGTTTTTTAGATAGGAGTTCCAGTCCGATAGCCTGTACGGCAGCCCGTGTTGTATCCCCAAGAATGCGATGGTGTTCAAAAAGATTTTCAAGCCCCATGGATCGGATGATATCCAAAGCTTTTTTCTGTTGTATGATCAAAGTAACCGCTGGTGTCCATGGAGTTGTCCGTTTGCTGATACTCTTCTTAGCAGCCTTGGCGTCAAAATAAAACTTAGGCAATGTGGACTTTTCCACCATATCCCATGCCTTGGGGCTGAAGGCAATATATCCCAGTCCTGGCGGGATCATGAATGATTTTTGAGATCCAGAAACCAGGATATCGACGTTCCATTCATCCATCGGACAAGGGGTTGCTCCCAATCCAGAGATGCCATCCACCGCAAGAATCGTGTCAGTTCCGCCTACGACCTCTCCAAAGCCTTGAATATCATACACTGTGCCTGATGATGTTTCTGAAAGCGTGGCAAAAACCGCTTTTGTACCAGGCTGGGCCTTTAACTCATCGTTAAGTTGTTCTTTGGTGAAAGGTTGACCCCATTCCAAAACGATCTCTTTGACCTCGACTCCGTAGGCCCGGCAAATTTTTCCCCACCGTTCTCCAAATTTTCCGCCGCTCAGCGTTATGACCTTGTCTCCGGCGCAAAGTGTGTTGACCACGGCTGTCTCCATAGCTCCTGATCCTGATGAAGTCAGGATAAAAACGTCCTGTTCTGTCTGAAAGACATACTTCAATCCTTCGGTCGTTTCCATAAAGATATTGGAAAACTCAGGTGTCCGATGGTGAATAATAGGTTCAGCAGCAGCTGAGAGAACTTTCTCCGGTACGGGTGTAGGACCAGGAGAAAGAAGATAATATTTTTTTATCATATGAATCCTCCTTTTGGGAATATTATGACAGATAAAAGTAGCAGAATTTCCTTGAACAGTCAATCAAAGTTGGCGCAAGAGTTCGGTGAGCAGGGCAGTCCTGCGAACAAGTGAGGGAAGAAGCAAATGCTCGTTGTTAGCATGAATGCCCTCGCCATCTGGGCCTAATCCATCTATGGTGGCCACTCCCAGGCTCGAAGCAATAGAGGCATCCGATCCTCCACCGGTTTTTCCTGCTTCAAGGGGCATCTTAAGCGTGGCATCAGCAATTTCTCGAATTCGGGAAAGGAGTAAACCTGAGGCTTCTGTTTTTTCCATCGGCGGTGTTGAACTTTCGACGGAAAAGCGAATTTTTGCCCCCAGAGAAATAGGTCCGAGTTGCTTGAAGGTGTCCAAAATCTTTTGTTTTTGCGCATTGGTCCAGAATCTCATGTCCAGTGTGGCAGAGGCTCTTTCTGCAACGATATTCGCTTTTTCCCCTCCGTTTATCAATCCTATGCTCAAAGTTGTTCCCTTTGTCTTCCGCAACTTTTTGAGCGCCCTTAGCTGGTCCATAAGTTCCTCTATGGCGTTTATGCCTTTTTCCGGTGTTCCTGCATGTGCCGCTTTGCCACTAACCTCCAACCGGACGACCAAACGCCCTTTCCTTTGTATCTTCAGCCCTCCGCCGGGGAGCGAGGGTTCCAGGCACAAAACATACTCTGATTTTCGCGCTAATTTCCGGATGATATCATAGGATGCATCGTCACCGATCTCCTCAGCGGAATTGATGAAAACAACGACATTTTTTTGGGGCTCGATGTTCAACTCATGGAGTGTTCTTATGGCGTAGAGGACCATGACAAGCCCTGCTTTCATGTCCAAAACTCCCGGGCCGTATATTTTGCTGCCGCTGAGATAAAATGGCATATTTTGTATTTTTCCTACGGGCCAGACAGTGTCGATATGGGTGAGCACAAGAATCTGTTCTTTTTTTGCCTTTGATTTCAAACCGGGATACTGGACTGTGTACAAGTCGCCGATCTTTTTTTGCGGGAATCGCGTGGCTTTTGCCCCCACTTTTTTAAACTCTTTGATGATAAAATCTGAGCATTTGTCCACAGCCTTTTTTTCTATGGATGGGGATTCCAAACTCACTAGCTCTTTGAGGAGGTTCACCATTTCTCCCTGACGTGATTTGAAATAGTGGCGAAATTCCATGATTTCTCCTTCAAGTGTTACTGTTTACCGTTTCAATCTTTCATCTAATGTATCACAGCTTCCCCCAAACTTTAAACTAAATTTTTAAGAACCCGGCCTCCAAATGATAGGTTAGGAAAAGAAAGACAGGATTTTTTTGTAGGTTGTTGTCATTCTTCTCAACATCCATCCCAAAGGTCTCTGTCCAAGTTTTATTGCATGAAACCGGCATACTTCATGGCAGCACATGCAATGGATGCACCAGGATTTTTCTATCTTTGCCTTTTCCCCGATTATTTGAACTGCCCCCACTGAACATATATCCACGCACTCTTGGCATGCGGTGCATTTTTTTGCAAAACTCTGGGAATCAACACCAGTTGCGACTGGATAAAACCGTGCAGGAAGGCTGGTATATTTTTGCGGATCAGGCCGACGGCAATGGCCGATTGTTTGAAATCTTTGACCTGGATATCTTGGATCTTTTCTCCCAATAATTCAATATCCGCCATCTGAGCTGTTCCCATCCCTCTTTTGGCTGCATCTATTGTTGTGTGAATCTGCATCGGGTCCAATCCGATTATTTTTGACGCGACAGCATCCAGTGCTACCGCATCGGAGCTGGCCAGGA
>DAOVBT010000044.1 GCA_030670375.1 Candidatus Aminicenantota bacterium
CGGGATCTAATTCCGGACGTAGAACCGGATCTCTTCACGGAACTTTTCGTCCTAACAGTGGGACTCCGGTAGGATCGTCCTTTACTCAGCTGGTTTTTCCGGATATAGGACCTGTACGTAGAACGGTAAGGATAATAGCCGCTGCGCCCATAGGCAGGATAGTAGCCTCCACCCCAATAATAGGGAGAATATCCCCAATAATAGGGTGAGTATCCCCAGTAGTAGGATCCGAGGAGGCCATAGTACCAGAAAGGATTCCAAAGGCTGAACCCAAACCCGAAGGACGGACCAAAATAGGACGAGTAGTAAGGATCGTAATAATAATCATGGGGATAATAGTCGCGGGGACCATAATCCCGGGGACCATAATCCCGGTATTCGTATTCGGCGGGATCGATCGGGATGCGCTTTCCCGTGTAGCGTGTCTCAATCGTAGCGCAGCTCGAAAGAAATAGGGCTACAATCAGTGCCAGAGAAAGGATAATTACTAAGTTTTTCATAATGTTTCTCCTTTCCTTATTCTCAATTATACACAATTGCAATCTTTGTGCCAACAAAATCTGGGGGAAAATGCAGGATTTCCTCTGATATTCTGTCCTATAATAGGGACAATCATCTATAATTGGGGACGATTCATGAAGCACGTCCCCATGGTTGACATCGAACAGATAAAACAATTAGAATGTGTGACGCATTCATAACAGGGAGGTTTTAATGAAAATCACTATAAGCGCATTAAAGGCAGATATCGGAAGTATCGGCGGCCATATCATTCCTAGCCAAGCACTGTTGGATGAGGTCAAAAACAAAGTCCAAGAGCTCGGCAAAGATTTGATCATCGATTCCTATATCAGCCATACGGGTGACGATATTGCCATACTATGCACTCATGAAAGAGGAGTTTCGGACGAAAAAATTCACAAGCTGGCATGGGATGTTTTCCTTGCAGGGACGGAAGTGGCCAAAAAACAAGGGTTATACGGAGCAGGGCAAGACCTGTTGAAGGATGCCTTCAGTGGAAACATCAAGGGAATGGGGCCAGCAGTGGCAGAGATGGAATTCGAAGAAAGGCCGAACGAACCATTCATCTTTTTCGCCGCGGATAAGACCGATCCAGGCGCCTATAATCTTCCCTTCTATCTTGGTTTTGCCGATCCTATGTACTGCGCTGGTCTCATCCTCAGCCCAAAGATGGCGGACGGATTCATTTTTCGGATCATAGATGTCGGATACACCGAACAGGATAAAATTGTCGACCTTAATTCTCCCGAAGACATCTATGACATCGCCGCATTGCTCAGGGACAATGAGAGATATGTTATCGAGAGTATCTATTCTCGAGCATCAGGAGGCCAAGCCTTGTCCATATCGACAACCCGACTCCACAACATTGCAGGAAAATACACAGGCAAGGACGATCCTATCGCTTTGGTCAGGGTCCAGGGTGAATTTCCCGCAACAGGAGAGGTGCTGGCTCCTTTTGAGATCGGTCATTTCGTCGCAGGCTTTATGAGAGGCAGCCACATCGGCCCCTTGATGCCCTGCAAGTTGAACTCTCCGATTTCCTACTTCGATGGTCCCCCGGTTGTGACCGGAGCCGCTTTTTGTATCAAAGACGGAATCCTCACCGAACCTGCAGACGTTTTCGATCATCCCTTCTGGGATCATGTGCGCATGCAAATCTCAGAAAAGGCAACCGCTATCCGCCGGCAGGGATTCTCTGGCGCCGCCATGCTTCCCTACAGTGAGCTGGAATACGGAGGTATTGTCGAAAAACTGGAGAAGCTAGAAAAAAAATTCAAACTCGTTTAACCTTGAATAAATACAAAAATCCTGCGCCTACTGTGGATATCATCATCGAGATAGATAAGGAAGACGGCAGGCAAGGAATCGTACTCATCAAACGAAAAAATCCACCGTATGGATGGGCGTTGCCTGGAGGATTTGTCGACTACGGAGAAACTCTGGAACAGGCGGCTATTCGGGAGGCCAAAGAAGAAACCTCCCTGGACATTCAACTCCAATGCCAGATGCACACGTACTCGGACCCAAAACGGGATCCTCGCAAACACACGATCTCGACTGTTTTTATCGCTCAGGCAAAAGGAAATCCGGTTGCCCAAGATGACGCCCAGGAGATCAACGTGTTCAGCAAGGATGAGCTGAATTTTCCACTGGCTTTTGACCATGAAAAAATCCTTGCGGATTATTTCACAAGAAAAGACAAAAAAGAAAATACCTGATGAGGTAGAAGAGCACGATCACATGACGGGCAAAAAAAACAATAAACATCCAAAAGAGCTAGAATCAGAATTCAAGGAAGTATACAACGCATGGGGATCTGCCGAAGCAGAGGTCATAAAAAGCTTCCTCCAAAGTCATGGAATCCCTTGCCTGCTCAAAGGCCTTGTAGTCCAATCTATTCACCCGTTTACCATGGACGGCCTGGGAGAGATCAAGATTCTCGTTCTCGAAAAAGATCATGCCGTTGCAGAGAAGCTCCTCAAATCAGGTCAAGAAGAGTAGCTTTTAGCATCGGCATTTTTTATGAATAGTTCAGGTTACCGACAGTAGTGCTGTATTTAGTGTATTCATCCCATCTCCCCCAATATATGGAAACTTATAGAAAATAATAAATTTATGCGGGATTTTTTTCAATTTTTTCCTTGACATACAGTTATATAATAAATATATTTTACTAGAAATGGGACAAAACGGGATAAAATGGGAAACACGCTGATCGGAAGCTACGCCGCACGATTCGACAAAAGTGGTCGAATTAAAATACCGGAAAGATTTCGTGCAGCCATCGAAGAAGAATACGGCAAAGAGCTTTTTATCACTTCGCTCACAGATGAAGCCGTTCAAATCTATCCCCTTCCCGTCTGGAACAGTTTGACAGGAATTGCAGGAGAAGGCGCTTATCATTTTAAACCCGCCATAAGAAGGCTGCTGATCCGGGTCAACTCCAAAGGCACAAAATATCAAATAGACTCGAAAGGCCGTATCTTGATCAATCAGCTATTGAGAGAGAAGGCACAACTGGAGGATGAAGTGGAGGTCATCGGCCTTTCCAACCATCTGGAAATCTGGAACAAGGTTTTACTCGAAGAAACGCTCGGAGAAAAGCCCCTCACCGACGAGGACTTCGAAAACATCGCGGAGCTTATGTCTCAAGACAAGAAGGCATGATCGGAAGTTCCCACATTCCTGTCCTTTTGGAAGAAGTAATGGAATATCTGGATATCGGAAGAAAAGGAGTGTATGTAGATTGCACTATTGGTCTGGGAGGACATGCGCTCGAAATCCTGAAGAGAAATCAAGAAGCCGAGGTGATAGGATTCGACATCGATGAACAGGCCCTTCTAAAGACCAGAGACCGACTCCAACCTTTTGCTGACAGGGTCAAGCTCTTTCATTCGGACTTTCGGCATCTGCCGGACCTCGATACAGATTTTTCCGATGTCAAAGGAATTCTCATAGACCTGGGATTTTCTTCTTTCCAGCTCGACACACCAGAAAGGGGATTCAGCTTCAGCCTGGAAGGGCCTCTGGATATGCGGATGGATTTGCGAAACAAAATCACGGCCTCCAAGATTCTTCATAAATATTCGGAGCGAAAGCTCGCAGAAATCTTCAGAGATTACGGCGAACTCCGTCAGGCGAGGGTTTTGGCTAGAGAAATCGTATCCCGGATAAAAATCAAAAAATTGGAAAAAACGACAGAACTCCGCCGGATCGTCGAGGAAGTCTGCCGGTGGAGACCCCAAAGAGGAAAGATCCACCCTGCAGCCAAGGTTTTTCAGGCGATCCGTATCGAGGTCAATCAAGAACTTCGCGGCCTGGCGGATTTTTTGGAAGACATCGTCAAAAAAACATCCAACGGAACCCGGATTATCGCCATCTCCTTTCACTCACTGGAAGACAGGATCGTCAAGCAGACGTTTGCTCGTCTAGCACGATCGAACAACGGCAATTCTCTCCTGAAAATTCTGACGAAAAAACCCATCACGCCAACCGAAATGGAAGTCGCAGCAAACTCACGCTCCCGATCGGCCAAATTGAGAGCAGGAGAGAGGCTCTGATGGTCAGAAAAAAATTCAGCAAAAAAGAAATTTTCACCGGTATCGCCTGCACCCTGTTTGCCCTTCTCATCCTCAGCCTGTATGTGTGGCACCAGACAGAATCTGTGAGTCTCGGCTATGATTCGGCAGAGCTGGAATACAGAGTCACCCAACTGGAGAAAGAGGTGGAAAAACTGGAGACAATCAAATCGAGCCTCCTCACTCTGGACCGAGTGGAGAATATCGCCAGGGATAAACTGAAACTTTCCGAACCTAAGGAAGAACAGATCGTGTATGAGCATATCGAAAAAGAACGCTAAGAAATACTGAGATGAAAAGCTATCACCAAAAGAAAACCAAGAAGCGGACATACTTTCTCGCCTTCTTCTTCATCCTTTGGTTGGGTGTACTCGTGCTCCGTCTCGTCCAGCTTCAAGTGATCGACCATGTGAAACTGAAAGCAGAAGCCATCCAACAAAACCAGAACAGAAAAAAGATCGAACCCAAACGGGGATCCATCTTTGACCGGAACATGACAATCCTGGCGCGGAGCGTACCCCGGTATTCTGTTTTTTTCCATCCTCTGGAAAATGAATCTCACTCAGAGCAGTGGTCCAGAGCAAAAAAGATAGGGCGGACTTTGCGGTTATCCTCCAGCAAACTCAGCACCATCAGGGCACAGATCAACAAAGATGCCAAGTTCATATGGCTCGCCCGGAAAATCGAAGAGCAAAAGGCCACTCAGGTCGCAAACATGAACATCAACGGGGTATACCTTATGGAGGAGAATAAAAGATTTTATCCGCAGGGAAAGCGCGCCGCGCACGTTCTTGGCAGAGTGGATATCGACGAAATAGGTGTCAGCGGGATCGAATACAAATATAACACGATACTCCAGGGGGTCGAGGGAGAGGGGCTCATCTTGAGGGATGCCAAAAGAAGAAGATACAGCTTTGAAATCTTGAAGCCTCCGGTGGATGGGAAAGATCTGGTTCTGACCCTGGATGAGACCATCCAATATATCGCCGAAAAAGAGCTCAAAAATGCCGTTTTAGAGAGCCGGGCGGAATGGGGAACCGTCATCATTTCTGAACCTTCAACCGGAGATATTCTGGCCATGACAAACTATCCCACCTATGACCTCAACCACCTGCCCGATCCTCCCACAAAACTCGATAGGAACAAAGCCGTTCACCATACCTATGATCCTGGATCTACATTCAAAATTATCACTTTGTCAGCTGCATTGGAGAACAAAAGTGTCGGCTTTGAGGAAACCTTTGATTGCACACAGGGTTATGTCGTCTATGCCGGAAACACATTCTGGGATCATGAACGCCTCGGCATTCTTGCCTTTCCAGAAGTTTTCATCCACTCCTCGAATGTCGGAACCATCTTCATCGGCCAACGTGTTGGGGAGGAAAATCTCTTCAGGACAATCAAACAGTTCGGATTTGGGCAAAGAACAGGCATCGATCTTCCGGCGGAAGAAAAGGGCTTACTCAACCCCCTGGAGAAATGGACAAAAATCTCTGTGGCCTCCCACTCCATCGGGTATGAAATCTCTATAACTCCTATCCAAATGCTCCAAGCTCTCAATGTCATCGCCAACCAAGGTCTCATCGTTCCTCCAAGGACAGTTAAAAAAATCCACGATTCAGAGATGAAAGCTCTTTCTCCGATGCCTTACAAAAGAGCGATTTCAGAGGAGACGGCTGCCAACGTGAGAAACATCCTGCTGGGTGTGGTTGCCTCAGGAACCGGGATAACGGGGCGAATCCCGGGTTACTCCATATACGGAAAGACAGGGACCGCTCAAAAATACGACCGGAAGGCGAAACAGTATTTGACGACGGCCCACATCGCCTCGTTCGCCGGTGTGGTCGAAAACGATAGACCTCTTTTTTCGATGATCGTGGTCATCGACGATCCCAAGGGACATTATTACGGAAGTCAGGTGGCTGCCCCTGTTTTTCGCGAAATCGCAAAAAAAATCTTGCGCTATCTTTGCGTTCCGCCTGCAAAGAAACCCTTCGACACTCTGATTGCGTCCAAAACGAGGAGAAAGAGTAGCGAATGAAGATCAAAGATTTGCTCCAGGGTATACCCACGGTGCAATTCCACGGGAAACGGGAGGAAGAAGTCAAGGGCATCGCCTATTCCTCTCGATCGGTCAATGCTGGCTTCCTGTTTGCAGCCTTGAGGGGAGAAAACAAGGATGGCTTCCATTTCATTCCCGAAGCCATAGCGAACGGCGCCATAACCATTCTTTCTGAAAGACCGATGCCCTCTGAACTCGACATCAACTGGATTCAGGTCCTGGATGCACGCAAGTCTCTGGCACTCTGTTCTGCAAATTTTTTCCACCACCCCTCCCGTCGGCTCAAAGTTGTCGGGATCACAGGGACCAAAGGGAAAACGACGATCACCTACTTGATCGAAACCATACTCAAAGCCGCCGATTTTTTACCCGGAGTTATCGGAACGATTTCCTACAGAGGGCCGGGACTCAGCATAACTGCCAAAAGAACGACACCTGAGGCCCCTGATCTGCAGCGTCTGATGCAGAACATGGTCGAACAAGAGGCCACCCATTGCGTGATGGAGGTCTCTTCGCATTCTCTCGAATTGGATAGGGTTACCGGAATCGACTTCGATGTCGCAATATTCACCAACCTGAGCGGTGAACACCTCGACTATCATCATTCCATGGAGAGATACTTTGAGGCGAAAAAAAAGCTTTTTTTCCTCCCCGCTCAAAAAAAGACCATGGCTGTAATCAACACCGACAATGCCTGGGGGAAAAAATTGATCGAAGAGCTCCATATGGGCGCCATCACGTTCGGACTGGAAACAAGTGCCCTGGTTCGAGCCGAAGAGATTTCCCTCTCGGAAAAAGGAATAGATTTGGTGGTTAGATATCCAGCCGGAAAAATGAGAATATCCTCTTCCCTGCTTGGCCGGCCGAACCTGTACAACATTCTTGCCGCGGTTGCAACCGCTCTAATCCTCAAAGTGCCTGAAACCAAAATCGCCGCAGGGATCGCCTCCCTCCAAGGGGTTCCCGGAAGGTTCGAGAAGATCCATAATTCCTTCGGTATGCACATCTTCGTGGATTATGCACATAACGATGATGCTTTACGTCAACTATTGGAAACCGCCAAAGAACTGGCACAGAAAAAAACCATCGTGGTGTTTGGAGCCGGAGGAGACCGAGATATATCCAAGAGATCGAGGATGGGAGAGGCAGCCGGGAGATTGGCTGATTATTCCATCATCACCTCAGACAATCCCCGTTCGGAAGAGCCTCTGGTCATTATCGCAGAAATCGAACGGGGCATGAAAAAATCAGGAAGCAAGCAGTACGAAGTCATTTCTGACAGGAAAGAAGCCATCGCCCGTGCTCTGGCCATCGGTCAACGGGATGATTATATCCTGGTAGCCGGGAAGGGACACGAAGACTACCAAATCATCAAAGACCGGATTATCCATTTCAGCGATGCTGAAGTCATCCTGGAATTGCTGAAAAAAAAGGAGAAAAACCCAAATTGGTTGAGCTCAACTTGAACGAGATCGCAGAGAAAACAGGTGGAGATATCCTCCAAGGTTTGCCTTCTATCTCGTTCCGGACATTCAACATCGACTCCCGGATAAGCCAGCCGGGCGAGCTCTTTTTTGCGCTCGTGGCCCAAAGGGACGGCCATGCCTACATTGCGGATGCTGCGCAAAATGGAGCGGCCGGTGCCGTTATTTCTCAGCCTATCACTCCCCCCAATCCCGACATGGCATTGATTCAAGTGCCTGATACACTTTTCGCTCTGCAAAACCTGGCCGAAAAAGTTCTGGATACCCAGAGTGTAAAGGTCGTGGGCATCACAGGAAGCATCGGAAAAACCACCACAAAGGAGTTTGCTGCGGCCCTACTGGCCCGAAGTTTCGAGGTGCTCAAATCAGAAGGGAATAACAACAACCACATCGGTCTTCCCCTCTCCATCCTGAAACTCCAAAAGAAAGACGAAGTCATCGTGTTGGAGATGGCCATGAGCTCGACAGGAGAGATAGCCCGCCTCACTCAGATCGCACCCCCAGACATTTCCGTAATCACCAACATCCATCCTGTCCACCTCGAATTTTTCAACAACATCGAGGAAATCGCTCAGGCAAAAAAGGAAATTCTCGATGGTTTAAAAACAAACGGAACAGCCGTGATCAACGGTGACGACCCCGCCGTTCATAAAATCGCCAAAGACTGGAGGGGAACAAAACTCCTTTTTGGCCTTTCTGAAGGTTGTGACATCCGAGCCGAAAACATCCAGAGGTCGGGATACCAGGGAATCACTTTTGACTTCATCTACGGGGAAAAAAGAGGGAAAACGGCCATTCCATTCATCTATAAAAGCTTTCTTTCCAATTTTCTTGCCGCCTCAGCTATCGCCTATGCACTTTCCACACCCTTCGAAAACATACTGGCACAAACACAAACCTTGAAACCCTTTCCGATGCGTGGAGAGATTTTCCACCTTCCGAACGACATCATCTTGATCGACGATTCCTACAATTCGAATCCCGCTGCACTGGAAGCTGTTCTCAAGGATTTATCCGAGCTGGAGGCCAAAAGAAGGGTGGCTGTTTTAGGCGATATGTTGGAACTAGGAAAGGCACAAACATTCTATCACCATGAGGCGGGAAAACGCGTGCAGCAATATTCATGGGATCTGCTCGTCACGGTTGGCCCCCTCAGCCGTCACATGGCCGAGGGAGCGCTGCAGGCAGGCATGAACGATGCTCAAATTGCCTCGTTTGAAAATTCCGATGAGGCGGCAGATCATGTGTCATCCCTCCTCGAGCCGGGAGACTTGGTGTTGGTCAAGGGATCAAGGGGAATAAGGACAGATAAGATCGTGGAATCGCTAAAAAAAAGAGGTAACTGACATGTTGTACTGGCTTTTGGCTCCGCTCAAGGAATATTCCATTCTGTTCAATCCCTTCGGATACTATACGGTGAGAATAGCTCTAGCTGGAATAACGGCCATGCTGATATCTTTTCTCCTGGGGCCATGGGTGATTAGGATGTTGAAGAAATATCAGATGGGGGAAGAAATCAGCCCGTATGGTCCCAAAAGCCACCAAAATAAAAGGGGCACGCCCTCGATGGGAGGCATCCTGATCATCGCGTCCACCCTGATTCCCACTCTCCTCTGGGCAGATCTGAGCAACACCCATGTTCTGATCGCTATGAGCACCATGTTTCTATTCGGGA
>DAOVBT010000183.1 GCA_030670375.1 Candidatus Aminicenantota bacterium
TTTATATTGGGTCGAGGCCACAATCCTGTCCTTTCGCGGTGTTTTTTTCGAGATGAGACGTTCTGGAATAGATTGTGGCAAATTTTCTGCCTTGAAACCCTGCCTGGGTCGAAAGGGATTTGTCCTCTCGATGATTCCGACAATGGAGGTATTTCCGAATCCGCTCATGTTGAACCAAAGTCCATAATTCAAATCTTTTAATTTTTCACCGAACATATCCTTGTACTGATCGTTTCCTCTCATCTGCCAAACCAGTTCGACCAATTGTGCCCCTCCGGATGCGCCGAGAGGATGGGTTCGAGCCAAAAAACCGCCGGACCGGTTGATATAGACTTTTTTGCCTTCCTTATTTGATTCCTGGAGGACAAACTTATGCCCTTGTCCTCTTTCCGCAAAACCCAGATCTTCGGCCGCGATCCAGGGAATAGGTTTAAAGGCATCATGGAGCTCACACAGGTCGATCTCAGAGGGATTTAACTCGGCCTCCTGGTAAGCCTTTCGTCCGGCAAGTAAAGCAGATTCAAGATAAATCAACGCTTTTCTCTCAGCGATCTTGATGCTGTCAAAAGCGGATTTCACGCTTGTCAGCTTGATATCTGTTCGATGAGGGATCAGATAAACGGCCCCAGCTCCATTGTAAGAACCGCTGCAATCGAATTTTGTGAGGGGTTTGGCAATAATACGGTTGATGGCTGGATCAATATAGTCTTTCCATGAGATCGGCTGCCGAAAATAGGCGAACTCATTCAGGGCGCCGAATTCGAGGCTTTGGACGCTCATTTGGAAGCAGACCTTCCGGAATTCTTTTTCCGAAACTCTGTACGCATCCATGTATTCATATGAGGCAAGGGCTGCTACGGCCGGCATCTCCCCCAACCCCCGTTCCCTTTCCTCTTCCGCGATCACTGTCGAGATTTGGGACGGGATCTCTTCATTTTTCAGCTTCCCCTTCATTTTCTCCCCAAAACAGACCAGAACCTTTAACCCGAATGAAGCCAATCTTTTCCCGAGCTCAACCGCAGCGGCACCCGTGGCCGACCCCAATTCCACATGATAAATCTCTGTATCCCGGCGAAGCCCAAGCTCCATACCCACAAGGGAATCGAGGCCAGTTTGTCGGGCAAATCCGATCGGATCCATGCTTCCGATAACCAAGCAATCGGGAACTGTGTTCGAGGTGAAGGGGGCTGAATCTTGGAGGGCTTTTTGACAGGCGTCTGCCAGCATGACACCGATGGGACGGAAATCCTTGCCAAAGGGAGTCAAACTAACTCCTGCTATGTAAACATCGTTCATGTGAATGAGGACTCCTCAACCTTCAAAAAGTTCTATTCTATTGTAATATTCTCTTCCCAATATGAAAAGCAAAATAAACCGTACTCCATCTTGCAATTTTGCCAAGGATAAAATAAAGTTTCACGTAAAGGACGAAAATGATTGAAGAGAATGTATCCAAAATTTTGGCCGCGCTGCCGGAAGGAGTGGAGCTTGTAGCCGCGGCGAAAACTCGCACGCCCGAAGAAATTCTGCGTGCGGCAGATGCAGGGGTGAAGATCATCGGGGAAAACTACGTGCAGGAAGCACAGAGAGCTTTCGAACTTGTCGGTCACAAGGTGAAGTGGCATTTCATCGGCCATCTTCAGCGGAATAAAGTCAAGAAGGCCGTCAAAGTTTTCGACATGATCGAGACTCTGGATTCCTTGGATCTCGCCAAAGAAATCGACAAGCGCAGCGCCCAAGAAGGGAAAATCATGCCTGTTCTCATCGAAATCAACAGCGGCGGGGAACCTCAGAAATTCGGAGTGATGCCTGAAGAAACCGAACGCTTTCTTCAGGAAGCGGTTGGATTCAAAAACATGAAGATCAAGGGTTTGATGACCATGGGACCTGCTTTTGGCAATCCTGAAAATGCGCGGCCCTTCTTTGTCGAAACTAAAAATTTATTCGATAGAATTAAATCTTTAGAAATCCCAGGCGTTGAGATCCATTATCTCTCGATGGGGATGACGAATTCCTATAAGGTGGCGATCGAAGAAGGAGCCAATATCATAAGAATCGGCACCAAAATCTTTGGTCCGAGAGGATAGGTTGATTTTATTCCTAGAATTCTTATAAATTTATGTTGAAAAATAAAATATAATCTTATATGATTTCATGTGCTTTATATTAAATCACTTATAGACCAAGGAGTTATCCATGATAAGACTTTCTACCAAAGGAAGGTACGGAACTCGACTTATGGTAAGCCTTGCTCAGCATTATCATAACAGAAGAGAATCAATCATACTTAAAAAGATATCTGATGAAGAAGAGATCTCGATACGCTATCTGGAACAGATCATCATCCCGCTCAAGATCGCAAGGCTCGTAAAAAGTATTCGAGGAGCTGGAGGCGGGTATATTTTGGCCAGGGATCCCTCAAATATAAAATTAAGAGAAATCCTTTTAGCTTTGGAAGGAGCATGTTGTCTTGTCGAGTGTGTGGATGACGAAGACTATTGCGACAGAATCAAAGAGTGTGCCACCTATGAGATCTGGAAAAACGCCAGCTCTCTCCTGAAGGACTATTTCGAGAACACGACACTCCAAGATCTCGTGGAGATAGCCGACAAAAAGAATCCCTCGGTTAGAAAATAACAAGAGCCTTCATTCCTTTTTCTGATCACCATTCTATCTTAACTTGACTTTATTTATAGAAATTGTATAAGATTTATATGTCAAATAGAGATAGCTTGCCAGTTTCTAGAAGGAGACGTCCATGATTAAACTATCCACCAAAGGAAGATACGGAACTCGCCTGATGCTTAATCTCGCTCTTCATTACAATGAGGGCACAGAAGCGGTTGTGCTAAAAAATATTTCCAAAGCAGAGGATTTATCCATTCGGTACCTGGAACAAATCATAATTCCCTTAAAAATAAACAAATTAGTCAAAAGTGTGCGAGGAGCTGGAGGTGGCTATACTCTGGCAAAGCATCCTTCTCAAATCACAGTGTGTGAGATCGTCGAGGTTTTAGAGGGGTCGTGTGCCCTTGTCGACTGTGTTGAAGACCCTGGCAGTTGTGAACGAATGACTGAGTGTGCCACTTATGAGATCTGGAAAGAAGCAAGTGATCTGCTTAAAAATTATTTTGAAAGCAAGACTCTGCAAGACCTCGTCGAGATTGCGAAGAAAAAGAAACGAAAATAATATAGCCGTTCCTCTTCCATAAAATCCACATTTCTTGATTGTCAACTTAGGATAAATATCTTATAATGTCTATAGAATCCTTATAATATATAGATTCGATATGATTAATCTTCATCTTACAGAGTGGAAACTAAAAAACAAAATTATTCTCCATATGGCAGTGATTGGAGGACTTTGTGCCCTTTCCGTCGCATTCCTCTATTTAAACGCGCAGAAAAACGTAATCCACACTATGAGCAAGCAAAAAACTGAACTCTTGAGCGCAATGATCGAAAGCAGCATCTTTTCTGCAATGAAAGATGGAAAAATGGAAGAGGTTCAATCTGCGTTGGCCGACATCGCTGTCACGAACGACATCATAAAAATCCGGATTCTTAATCCTCAGGGAGAGATACTCCGTTCCTCATTAAAAGAGGAACAAGGCACCCCAGTAAGTCACATCACCAGAAACAATTTTGCTTCCTTTCTTTCCAGTCAAAATCAATCCAGCACTTACTTTGACAGAAAACAATCCCTGATTCGGGAATTTCGTTCGATCGAAAACAAAAAAGAATGTTTTGGATGCCATGACTCAGGGACTAAAAACAACGGAATCCTTGAAGTAAACATCGATTATACGCCAGCTGCGATCCTCCTCCGCAAAAGCCAATTGCAGGGAATTATTATTGGCCTCGTTGCTATGGGAACACTGGCTTTTATCATCATTCGTCTATTCGATAGATTGATCAATCACCCCATATCAAAATTGAAAGATAAGATGAAAAAAGTCCAGGAAGGCGATCTCGACGTCGAGTTGTCTTCCTATAAATCCGATGAGATAGGCAGTCTAACAAAAAATTTTGATGAAATGATAAGGAAGCTAAAAGATGCCAATCACAAAGTCGAAGAACTTTATAATGAACGAATAGTTAAAGCGGGACATCTTGCATCCATCGGAGAACTGGCTGCAGGCTTGGCACACGAGATCAAAAACCCTATAGCCGGGATGAAAGGAGCACTGGAAATCTTCAATCAGAGGACGGATGAATCGGACCCAAAAAAAGAAATATTCACAGAGATGCTGCTTCAGATAGAAAAAATCAATCATATCATTCAGGACTTGCTGATCTATGCCAAACCAAAAGAAATGAAAATAAACCAAATCAATCCCAATGAATGCATGCATAACGCTATCAAACTCGCCAAGCCTCATATCAACAGCAAGGACATCAGTTTTCATTTTCATCCCCTTGAAAATGAGAGACTAGCCCATATTGATTGTAATAAGATCCAAGAAGTCCTACTGAATTTGATTTTGAACAGCATTGCCTCCATCGGTAGAGAAGGGAAAATTGCCATCGAACTTCAGGAAAAAAATAAAAACGAATTGGAAATAATATTTTCAGATAACGGGAAAGGGATAAAAAAGGAACATCTTTCGCAGGTATTCCATCCTTTTTTTACGACAAAAAAAAGGGGGACGGGCCTTGGCCTTTCGATCTGCAAAAATATAATAGAAGCACACAACGGTTCGATAGAAGTCACAAGTGTCGAGAGTGAGGGAACCACTTTTTATATCCGACTTCCTGTTCTAGAGTTAGGAAATCCATCATGAGAAAAAGAAAAGTCTTGATCGTGGATGATGAAAAACTGCTTCGCTGGAGTCTTAGCCAAAAAATACAGGAATGGGACTTTGACGTGGCAGAGGCAGAAAACGGGGAAGCAGCCCTTCGCACAGCCGAAGAAGAGGCTCCTGACTTGGTGATGCTCGATGTCAAACTTCCAGATAGGAAGGGAACGGATATACTGAAGGAGCTTAAGAAAAAGAATCCGGAAGTTCCTGTGATCATGATGACGGCTTATGGTGTCATCGATGATGCGGTTACTGCGATGCGTCGAGGAGCTTATGATTTTATCACAAAGCCTATAGACGACAGCAAACTTAAAAATGCCATAAAAAATGCCTTGGAAA
>DAOVBT010000262.1 GCA_030670375.1 Candidatus Aminicenantota bacterium
AGGCCTCGATGCCGGTCGACCCCGATGTCGTGGATTTCCAAGAATACCTGGGGGCGGCAGCCGAAGGCATCAATGCCTGCCATGCCGCATGCCACGATGCCTGCCACTCAGCCTGCCACTCAGCCTGCCACAGCGCTTGCCATTCGGCATGTCACTCAGCCTGCCATTCCGCCTGCGTCAGCGGAGGAGGCCACTAAGTGTCATCCGCGTCCGTCAAACTTGACTGGGTGGACGATTTCGTCAAACGGATCCGTCCGTATGTCCATGTGCGGTTGACAGACCGGGTGCTCATCCGCCTGCCCAACCAGGCGTTCAAGCTCAACCAAACAGGTGCACAGGTGCTGCACCACATCATCCAGGGAGGATCGATCAAAGACATCCTCAAGGCAAGGCCCTTCGATAAAGATCTTCCTGCCCAGCTCCATTCCTTCTTCACTGATTTATCGCGCACGCTGGACTCTGCACTCTGTGATGCTTACCAATCGCCCTCTCTCGAGCGGGTGACATTCGATCTCGGGTATATCGCATTGCCCGTGCTTTCCGAAGTGGCTGTGACCTGGCGCTGCAACATCAAATGCCAATTCTGCTACGCTTCCTGCACATGCATTGCGGAATCGGATGAGGAATCCGGCATGGAAGAGCTGTCCACAACGGATATCAAAAAAGTTTTGGATATCATCCGCCATGACGCCGAGGTGCCCAGCGTTTCCTTCACCGGAGGAGAGCCGGTGCTCCGGGACGATCTCGCAGAGCTCATCGCCTATGCGGCCGGCACCCTAAAAATGCGTGTGAACCTGATCACCAACGGGACGCTGATTTCCAAAAAGACTGCTAAGACTCTTAAAAAGGCCGGGCTGGCTTCCGCCCAGGTCAGCATCGAATCTCCCGACTCGGACGTCCATGACCGGATCGTCGGCATCAAAAACGCGTTCCAGGCATCCGTGAATGGCTTGCAGGCTCTAAAAGACACAGGGATCCCTGTCCATCCCCATGCCACTTTGTGCCGGCTCAACCAGCACACCCTTCCGCAAATGGCACAGTTTACCCAGTCGCTGGGAGTGGACCGATTTTCCCTGAATATGATCATCCCGGCAGGACGGGGCATAGCCGAAGACCTGGCCATAAAATACAGCGAAATCGGAGAAATGGTGCTGGAAATAAAGTCTGCAGCCGAAAAAACCGGCGTCCGATTCATGTGGTATTCCCCCACACCGATGTGCCTGTTCAATCCGGTCTCCCACCAGATGGGAAACAAAGGGTGCAGCGCCTGCGAAGGCCTCCTGTCTGTGGACCCTTACGGCAGAGTTCTCCCCTGCTCCAGCTGGAAAGAGCCCGTCGGAGATCTGCTCCACGATGGATTCCAGGCCGTGTGGTTCGGAGAGCAGGGGCAAGCTTTGCGGGAGAAACGGGCGGCACATCCCGGGTGCCGGGAATGCGAACATTTTGCCGTGTGTCACGGCGCCTGCCCGCTGTATTTCAAAGTGCACGGGTACAGCGAACTGGAAGCCCCGCTGGCAAACCTTAAAACCGGCAACAACCAAAATCAGAGGAGTAACCCATGACATCCCTACTGAGTTTATTCGGATTCCCTCCGCCTGAGCGGCGGGACAGTGTGCGGTTTCATTTTGCCAAAAATCTCCCTTACAACACCCGTATCAAGCTGGCTTTGGTATTGCTCGTCGCTGGGTTTGCCGTTCAACTTTATTTCATGAAGGTATTATATGGGGTGCCTCTTTTGTTTTTTGGCATATGTTTGGTCCTAGTCAAAGGGTACGACAGCCGCATGCGGATCAAAGGATTCACACAGGACCCCAAATGGAAAACGGTTTCGATCGAAAAAATACAAGAAATCGAGCAACTTAGGAAGAAAAACATAAAATGGGACCGGGACGCCATGGATATCTCCAGTTGGGTAGGCGTTTTGAGTCTCATCCTGATCGGCAGCGTGGCTCTTGTCGGGGCATGGATCCTCGGACAGTTGGCCAAAGACATGAGGGTAACGATGATCCTGGCCATCGACATCGCCATTTTGATGGTTCCTCTCTGGTTTTCCGGGATGAGGTTCATCATGAAGCAACCCAACCTGGCCATCAAAGTCAAGATGATCTTGTGGCTGCACGAGTTTTTCCAGGATCTCAAAAGAAAAGGGGAGGAATTCCGGCCGGCTTTGATGCTGTCCCGGGGAAAGGACGACAAAACCATCCCGGACGATACCCGTTTTTCCATCGCGTTCCCCGATTCCCCCGAAGGATTCTATGGTCTGCAAGCCCAGATCAACCTGAATGTGGTCCAGGGGACGAGCTATCCGTATTTTTACTGTGTGCTGGCTGCCAAACCCGGGTTCGGATTGTCCGAGTACAAGGAAAAAATCCAGCTCGCCAAAAAAGTCATCTGCGAATACCAGGAAGACCGCCGGGCCGAAGTACTGGTGATCCGGCAGTACACGACACGAAAATCCGGTTACCACACCAAAGAGCGCCAGTGCTCAGCAATTCTCACAAACGCCCTCGAAGCCGCCCGCCTCGTCTGCCAAAAATAAAAACAGATCATCCCGATGCACATGAGGGACTATGAGATCGAAAAATATGTCCATGCCCTAAAAAATTTCTACAACAATATCAACGTTTTCCGAGAATGCCTGGAAAAGAAAATTTTCGAAGATAAGTAATCTAAATCCTCACTGGAGCGGTAGATTTGTGTTCCAGATGTCCACGTGGAGCTTCCATGTGCCGTCAGCGGTTTTCTTCCAGATAACGACGTACTTGCCTATATCTTCGATCGCCTCCTGACCTTCGGGCTGGATGGTCACTACAGCCTTTCCAATCTCACAAACCATGTCACCCATTCCCATGACTTCCACTGTGGTCAACACAATTTCCTTTATTCCCATCTGGAAACCTCCTGCCCAGAAAGCTTCCACACCTTCCCTTCCCTGAATCATCTCACTGTTTGGGGGCAAGAGTCTGGCATCCTCTGTGTAAAGGCTTGCCAATGCAGTGGCATCGCCTGAACTGGCTGCTTCACCAAACTTGACATTGGCCTCCTCGATCGATTGTCGCACTTGAGCCAAATCCATAACCTGTTCCGGTTCTTCCTGTTCGGCTTGTTCTTGTGTTCCATTGCAGGAAATCAAGGAAATACCCACACAAAGAACAAAAATCGTGCAAAAAACTTTGAATTTCATAAATCCCTCCTTTTAATGTGTAATCTCAAAACCTCTCTTTTTTGATTTTATTATATTGATTTTCCCTTAAAACACAATAGATGAACGACAAAACTATTCTCAGAGCCGGAAGGAAGAGTTATGGCCAGAATTCGCAATTGTTTCGTACAAAGAACCCTGATAATACTTCTGGTTTTATTCTTCCCTTTCACTGCCCACTCATCCACGAAGCCGGAAAAACTGACCGGCGTCTATTTTCCATCAGGATGTCTGTATGGCCGGAGTTTCCAGGGGATCGTTCATTACATGAAAGCTTCAGGCTTGAACCTGGCTGTCCTGCATGCCAAAGACCCCCTTGGCCGGCTGTTCTGGAAATCGAACAACAGCATGGCCAAAAACATGGATGCCTCCGCCCCGAATGCTTCACTCGAAACCGCTATTTCTGCCCTCAAACAAAAGGGCATTTGGACCGCGGCCAAACTGGATGTATTCCAGGACAGTTTGCTCGTAACAAATTTTCCCGAAATGGGAGTTATGGATTCGGAAACATGGGAGCTGTGGGCAGACCACAAGGGCCTCCACTGGGCTAATCCGTATGATATCCGGGTTTGGGATTACACGATCGCACTCTGCCTGGAACTGGTAGAGATCGGGATCGACGAAATCCAATTCGATTACGTCCGGTTTCCGAGCGACGGCAACATGTCCACCATCGAATTTCCGATCGTCATCGATGGGATAACCAAGGAAGAATGGATCGGAAAAGTTCTCGCCTACGCCAATGCCAAATTAAAACCGACCGGAGTTGTCATCTCCGTCGACCTTTTTGGTATGACAGCCTGGAAAACCAAAGATTTCGGTGTGGGCCAGGTGCTGGAGCAGGTCGCCCCGCATGTGGATGTGATCTGCCCGATGTTTTATCCGTCTCATTTCCCGGAAAATTTCCTCAACCTTAAAAATCCAGGCCAATATCCACACCGTATCATGAAGTCGAGCCTCCAGGAGATGAAAAAACGCA
>DAOVBT010000055.1 GCA_030670375.1 Candidatus Aminicenantota bacterium
ATAGACCCTGCTCGCATCCAAGAAAGTCGCATGAATGCCAGTATTGCTGGGGTGTCAGATAGGGTAGAGTTTTTTCAGATGGATCTTTTCGAAGCGGATATCAGCAAGGCTTCCGTGGTGACTCTTTATCTTCTTTCGAAAGTCAACCTCAGGCTTCGTCCGAAACTTTTCCGGGAACTGAAGCCGGGCACCAGAGTCATTTCTCATGACTTCAGTATGGGAGACTGGATACCCGATAAAAGCTCAATTATCGAGAAAAAATTCGATTATATCCCTTTTTATGACAGCCGTTTTATCGATGACTATTGGAATAAGCATACCGTTTATTTTTGGATAATTCCTGCCAATGTGTCAGGTACTTGGAAGTGGACAATACCAATACTATCCGGCAAACTGCCTTATGGGCTAGAGATCGATCAGAATTTTCAAGAGTTCCAGGGAAAAGCATACCATGGATCTGCTTCAATTCCGCTTGATCTAAAAGGGGGAAAAATAAAAGGAGATAGACTGGAGTTCACCTTAGAGAGGAAGGATCGAGGACACACAGAAAAAATGCATTTTGAAGGGATTGTGAAAAGTCATACTGTGATGGGCTTTGTGAGGATCGAGGGAAAACCGGATTTTGAAGAAAAGTGGCAAGCCAAACGGGATCCCTCGACACGAAAGTCTATAGAAGAATAAAAATCCCCACAGTGAGCTTTTCGAAACCAGTTCCTTTTCGATGTAGGGTATCGGCTAAGCTGTTAGTCAGACTTCGGGTTTTAATTCTCCCGCATCCCGGTTCATCCCCAGAACATAGACTTCGCTAGGCTTTCTTACCATATTCCTCATGCAACCATTCCAAAAAAGTGGACGAGGAGAACATGGAAATGTTAAAATTTCTCAGACGATCAAAGTGAGAGAAAGTATGAAACCAAAAAAGTTTGGCAACGCTTATAAAAACATGAAAAGAAAATCATATTCTGTATTTTTGCTTGCAGTAGCCATGTTAGTCATTCTCCTCTTTGCCACCTGCCAGAAAAAATCAACAGGCTTCAATTTTATTCTTATGACTCTGGACACTCAGAGATCGGACTTCATAGGAGCCTATAATCACCCAGAGGCCGCTACAACACCAAATCTGGATTCATTGGCGAAAACGGGTATACTGTTCGAGAACTGCTTATGCCTTGTGCCTACTACCTTACCATCTCATGCCAATATGTTTTTTTCTGAACCTGCTCACAAGCTCAAAGTCTATAACAACGGCCAGGTCATCCCGAAGAAAGAGGACCGGCCCTCATTTGTCCAGACTTTCAAGAAGCACGGGTTCACCACCGCCGCGTTTCTTTCACTGGGAGTTCTTAAAGAGCGTTTTGGACTAGCCGAGGGCTTTGATGTTTATAAAGACGAATTTCCCAAGAGGAGGTGGTATCTGACTGCTGGAGAAGTCAATGAGAATCTTCTCCCATGGCTGGAGCAGAATAAGGAAAACAAATTTTTCCTCTGGATTCATTATTCCGATCCTCACGAGCCTTATTATCCTCCCCCTCCTGAAAAGGAACTAAAAATATATCTTAACAGTAATCTGGTTAGCGAATTTTATTTGGACAAATCAAAAACCACTATCGATCTGGATTTGCGGACCGGTAAAAATGTTATCATCTTTGATGTCGAAAATGATTTTTTTAAGGATCCCAAAAAGCCTCACGCTACTATTGACAGATTCGATATCGTTGAGTTGCAGCAAGAACAGAATGTTCGCGTCGAGCTGAAAGGTGGTTGGAGTAAACGCCAAAAGGAAAACACCTACAGAATCAAAAAACAGGGAAGAATGATCATTGACAATCCGACCGGCCCCCGCAAAATCGAGCTTGTCTTCCGCGGCAAAATCATCACCCCTGTGGAGAACAAGCGTGAACAGTATTGTCGGGAGGTCGAATACATGGATCAGCAGATCGGCATCCTGTTGGCAAAGCTCAAAGAATTGAATCTGGACGAAAAAACCAACATTCTCATTATCGGAGATCACGGAGAAGGCCTGGGTGAATATTTGATAGAATCCACTGAAGGCACCAAAGGTCCCCATTTCGGGCATACCCACTTTTTGTATTCTGTATACATGAAGATTCCTTTGATCATTTACCGGCCCGACACCCTCAATTCGGGGATCAGGATTCGAGAACCCGTGACTACCCTCGACGTAGCTCCCACAATCATGAAAATCATGGGATTCAAAAGTCCAAAGCATTTCCAGGGAAAAAACCTTCTAGAAATCAAAAACGGTTCCAACCGAAGAATTTTTCAAGAGGCTCACAAACCCCTAGCTATCAAAAACCGGTTTGCCCTGCTCCAGTACCCCTGGCATCTGATCTCAACCCCTGAAGACCAAAAGTATGAACTTTTTAACCTCGAGGATGATCCGAACGAAAAAAGTGATATTTACAACAATAATCGAAAATCTGATCTCGTAACCCAAATGAAAAAGGAACTGGATTCCCTAACCAGAAACGTTCTGGAGGAAAAGAAAACAGCTCCCGAATTCGACGAAGAAAGCAAAAAAATGCTTAAGGCACTGGGATACATAAAATAGCAATCAAGACTCAAAACATATTCCATCTTTCGGGTAACGATATTGAGATATTAGAGAGAAACAGTATTTCTTAATAAACAAAAATGGTAAAAGCAAGTCGTTTTCAAAGATGGATTCCGACTAGATGGGGAACCTTTCTAACAGTTGCGATTCTCTACACTGGGATCTGTGCTCTCCTCCTTCATCCCTATTTTTTCCATCCGGCAAGTACGGTCAACGGAGATAATGATGTTCTCCTGAACATCTGGATCATGCAGTGGATATCACATCAGCTTTCCGTTGATCCCGTCCATCTTTTTGACGCAAACATGTTTTATCCTAACAAAGGCACCTTAGCCTTTTCAGAGATTCTATTTCCTAATGCCCTTTTGAGTGGTGTAATCACTTTTTTGGGAAGGAATCCTATCCTGGCATACAACCTTGTATTTTTCTTGATGATTGTCTGTTCTGCCTTGGCTATGTTCTATTTCACCCGTTATTTCACCAAAAATGATATAGCAGCATTCGTTGCAGGAGTCATATTTGCTTTTCCCTTAATAAACATGGGACTTCCTCAGTTGAAGTCTACATTTGGGATCCCATTGACATTTTTATTTTTCTTCAAATATTTCCAAAAATGTGAGCGGAGATCGTTGTTTTTCCTTTGTTTATTATTTGTATTGCAGTTTCTCTCGTGTGTCTATTATGGTTTCTATCTTTTTGTATGCTTTGGGATTTTATTCCCTTTTCTGGTCTATGGCTTCCGTAAGAATCTAAGCCGGCGCTTTTTTGTTTGGGGAGCAATCGGGATTTTGGCTGCTGGGATTGTTCTCTCACCCTTCGTGTATCAATATTATCAAGCATCAAAAGATTATAATATTATACGTGTATCAGAAAATGTCAGCGGAGCTGACTTAAAGGATTTTGCCACTTTAAGCCTTTACAAAATAATTCCAAAAAAAGTGAAAAGCTTGAAGAGTCTGTTTAAACCCCACAAAAGAAAGGCGAGTCTAGGGATAATAGCCATAGCTTTCGGAATTTACGGATGGATTTCCTATGCTAAGAGAAGGAAGAAAAGGATCAAGTCCCAGGATTTTCCTAGGAGTTTGTTTCCCCGGATTTTTAAGGTGATAAAATTTACATATTTGGGTTTATTGGCATTTATATCAGTGTCTGTAATTATCTATCAGATATCTGGGGCAAAATCTCTTTTTTTTCTGTTTTATACTATGACAGAAAACAATTATATCTTCTACTTTAGATTTGCCGCTATAGGATTTTCTCTTTATCTTCTCTATCGCTATGTGCTGCTAATGAAAGATGAAACACAATTCCTGCCTAAAATTTTTTACTCTTTGTTATTAATCGGGATTCTCACCATGGTGTTTTCCATGGGAGAGAGCCTGAATATATTTGATCGTTCCTATGGTACCGGTCCCTACGTCCTTCTTGTTAAATATCTTCCTGGTTTTTCCGGACTGCGTGCGTATCACAGGTTCTCTATCATCACCTTTTTTTCCCTAGCTTTTTTGGCAGGGTGGGGAGCGAAGGTGATCATTGAACGGATCCACCCCTCAAAAGCTCGATACATTTTCGTTCTCTTGCTCTGCTTATTTCTTTTAGGTGAATACAAACTCACTGGACAGAGAAAGGGAATCTTTAGATTCCCTCATGGTCAGGGAATACCTGAGGTTTACAAGTGGCTAAAGTCTACAGAAGGGGATAAAATTGAACGCAAAACAAACCAATCCCTACTTGTATTATTCCACTTTTCACTGGAAAACATTGGTCAATGGTCGCAGCGGCTTCTTCCCCCCATCAGATCATTTCCTAAGCTGGCATCTTTTGGATTTCCCAACCTTCGATAATATTTACCTCCTCAAGAAAATCGGTGTTGATTATATCATCGATCATGAATTTTTTGAAAAATACACACACTTTGTTCAACCCAACGGTATTTTGAGACTCGAAAAACAGTTTGATAACGATGTAGTATTCAGTTTTAATGAAAACTTCATAGATGATTGGTTGACCGATATCATGTCCATAGAGTCAGAATTGATACCCCCTACCGCTTTTAAAATTTGCCCTCAAGTCGAAAAATTTGAGGAAGGGGAATCCAAAGAAACGCAAGATACTGAACAAAGAGACTCTCCGAGGAGGCGTCGTTATTTTATAGTTCAGTTCGATTTTGAAAATCCCGAGAATATTGTCAAGTTCGAGATATTCTATCCCACGGTTGTGAGGAGTGCTGGAACCGTGTTCTTTGAAGTCTCTGGAAATGGAGAAGACTGGGAACCCATATCCGTTTTTGCAGATAAATATGAACTATTCTCGGAAATTCTGGAAAAGAAGAAAAAAGGCCAAAAGAGAGTCTATAAGCTGAGATATTATTTAGACGATAACCAGATCAAGCATTTTCGAATGATCAAACTTGATTATTCCAGTCATACAGACTGGTTCAAACAAATAGATTTTTTTCGAGAAAAAAAATAGATGAACCGGAGAAAGCTGATAACCTCAGCCACTACAATTTTGAGCTGACAGCTTGGAACCTGGATGATGGTCTTGCTGGTACAATAGACTAAATCTTGTGAGAAATATAAGTTACCAGATATAAGCCTGCGATTTAACCTCGTTCGAGTTTCCCATCCCGGCTCCCCTAATTCGGCCATTCACCGTGAACAGGTCCCCAACACCATTTGCGACCTTCCTGGTAACGTCGAGGGTATAAAGCATGACATTCCCGGAATTGATAGTCTTTTTGGACTTTTTGAAAAGCCGGTCTTTTCCATCGTTGAACACCATTTCCGTTTCGACCAAAATCGTGACATCTTGATTCGAATAGTTGACCACGACGATCACGATATCCCAATACTGGCTGCTACTCCATTCGGTTGCAAAATCCAGGATGGCCCATTCCGCTTGGCCCGGATAAAAATTGGTAAGTCCAATGCAAAGAGCCTTCACATAGGGATTGGGATCTGGAGATTGAATCTGTGGTAGAACCGGAACATAGCCTATGACATACTCTTTAAAGTCTACTTCTTCAGGCTCAAATTCTACTTCTTGAGCGACCTGATTCAAGACAGGAATCGCAAGGAGAAGAATCATTACGGATGTGATAGAAAACTTTTTCATTTTATCCTCCTTCCTAATTTTATTTCTATTATATATATATAGAAAACTCGTTTGTAAAGGTTTAAATGCCTTTATCTGCAGAAAAAACCATTCATTATGTTTGTGTTATTCCATCTTTTCCTTTTTTCTGTCTTTCATTACCGATTTAACCATTTTCCCGAATTTTTTATCTTTATGCCGCTTTTCTAAATAGGACATTTCATGAAATTCTGACTCTTTGCGGATCTTTAAATAATTTTGATACCTTTTGGCAGACAATTCCCCATTCTTGATTGCCTCTGTGACAGCACAACCGGGCTCATCCCTGTGCGTGCAGTTTTTGAAACGGCAATCCTGGGCCAGGTTGACGATGTCCCGAAAAGTTTTACTTATACCTGTATCGACGCCAATATTACCCAATTCTCTCATCCCGGGCGTGTCGATAATCAAACCACCCTGTTCGAGGATTACCATTTGTCGTCGAGCTGTGACATGTCTGCCCTTGCCGTCTTTTTCCCGAATGGCGTCTGTCGCAAACATATTTTTGCCGATGAGTTTGTTGATTAACGTAGTTTTCCCGACTCCAGACGATCCCAGAAGACAATAGGTGTTACCTGGTTTGAGCAATTTTTGAATATCCTCTAATCCTTTGCCTGTTTTGTTGCTGAAAGCGATAATTTCATATCCAGGATTCAGGCTTTTTATCGCTTGGATCTCTTTTTCCAAGTCTTCTGGTGAGATTAAATCACGTTTGCTGAGCAATATGACAGGTTGGATATTGCTTTCATTGACCAATGTCAAATACCGCTCCAGTCTTTGTATGTTGAAATCAAATTCGACCGATTGCATGATGAATGCAATATCGATGTTGGATGCTATCAATTGATGTTCGATTTTTTTGCCAGCCACTTTTCTCTTCAAAAGGGATTTTCTTGGCAAGATATCGTGGATTATGGCCAATGTGTTCTGATTGTAGTACTGCACACAAACCCAATCACCGACTGCCGGCAAATCAAGAATCGATTCAGCTCCGTACATCATTTTCCCAGGGACCTCTGCGGAAATTTCTGCTTCTTCGTTTCTTATGATGTAATTGTCCTTATTGACAGCGATAACGCGAGCCAAGCTATACTCGAGTTGTTGAGAATCTCCGAGTCTCTCACGGAACCAATTTTTGAATCCCAAATCTTCTAGTTTCATGATGTCATATTTAGTGCCATTTTACGTTGAATAGGGAAAAGATACAATCTGGCCCATATCATTTGACCTAAGTCAATGCATTTAGGTTGAGATTCTCTTATAATGAAACATGAAAAATCAAGTGAGGAGGCGTAAATGAGTGAATTAATAAATAATGCCGAGAAACGTAAAGAACTTCTCAAACACATGATACTTCAACTGCATGATGGGACAGCTCCTGAAGCAGTCAAACAGCAGCTTATTCGTTTGCTCGGAAAGGTTCCTTATAACGATGTTGTGGAAGTTGAACAGGAATTGATCAATGAAGGATTACCGCAGGAAGAGGTTCTCAAACTGTGCGATATCCATACGATGGCTTTGGATGGTGTCCTCGATCATGCCGAGGCGAAAACAGCCCCTCCGGGTCATCCCGTCCATACGTTCAAAGAGGAAAACCGGGCTTTACGCAAAGAAATTCAAACCTTAGCTCAGTTGTATAACGATATAAAAAAGGCAAAAAGCAAGAATCAATTAAGTAGTCTCTTCAATGAGATCCACCAGCACTTCAATGCCTTGATGGATGTGGAAAAGCATTATTTACGCAAGGAAAACCTTCTTTTCCCATTCTTGGAAAAACATGGCATAACCGGGCCCCCGACCGTTATGTGGGGGAAACACGATGAAACGCGTGAGCTTTTAAAAGGAGCATTGGAGGCCCTTGGCGCCACAGATGATATCACTGTCGAAGAGGCCAAAACCGTGATCGATCTTGTTCTCGATCCCGCATCCAAAGCGGTAGACGATATGATCAATAAAGAAGAAGAGATCCTTTTCCCGATGTGCCTGGATACCCTGAGGGACGAAGAATGGTTGCAGATCGAAAGACAGAGTATCGAGTATGGCTTCTGCCTGTTTGATCCCAAAGTGAAATGGAGTCCGGAGGGTGTGGAGTTTGAGAAGACAGTGAGTGAGAAGATCGACAAAATCCAGCTTCCGAGCGGAAGCTTCGATGTGAAAGAATTAACTGCGATTTTAAACACCATCCCGTTCGATATGACCTTTGTCGATAAGGATGACAAGGTGAAATATTTCACGCAGGGAAGAGAACGAATTTTTGCGCGCAGCCGAGCCATCCTCGGTCGTAATGTGCGGCAGTGCCATCCTCCTTCGAGTGTGCATGTGATCGAGAAGATTTTGGATGATTTTAAATCCGGGAAAGAGGACCATACAGCATTTTGGATCACATTGAAGGATAGATTTATCCACATCGAGTATTTTGCCTTGCGGGGCGAAGAGGGCGAGTATTTAGGGACATTGGAAGTCAGCCAAGAGTTAACCGAGAAACGGAAGTTAGAGGGAGAGCAGAGACTGCTCCAATATGTCAAGAAGGATGCCTGAAATGGATGGAACAAATCCAGATTTTCAAATCAGCCCTGAGACCAAAATCGGAGCACTTCTGGATAGATTCCCAAATCTTGAAAAAACTCTGTTGGAAATGGCTCCTGAGTTCAAAAAGCTGCGAAATCCCATATTGAGAAAAACGATAGCCAGAGTGACATCCCTCAGGCAGGCATCCACCGTTGCCAAGATCCCTCTTGCAGAGATGATCAACAGGCTACGAAATGAGGCAGGAATTCAGGAAGAGTTTATGACGGATGAAAAAATTATGTCTCTTTCAAAAGAGATCCCCTCCTGGTTTTCGACATCCAGGATTGTCCATAGTCTGGATGCCCGGCCCATGCTCGAAAAAGGAGAACAGCCTCTAAACAAAGTTTTTGCCCAGTGTAAAAACCTAAAAGATGGCGATATTTATGAGCTGATCACGCCCTTTC
>DAOVBT010000231.1 GCA_030670375.1 Candidatus Aminicenantota bacterium
ATCTTTTCTCCCTGCTGTTTTTTTGCGTGAAGATACGGGATTGTGATTTTTGGGATTTTATCTTCGGCCATTTTTTATCCTTTCTCCCCATCTCGCCTATACGCCATCGAGATTGAGGTAAAGTCTTGTTCTTGAATTATTTATAAAAACTGCCGATGCTATCATTTCTTTTCAAAAAAAACAAATTTTCAAGCCCTTTTATTTTATGCATCGGCAGTTTTTACCCTACGGGCGAGCCAATCTCACCACATCGGCATCGTTGCAGCCCAATCGCAGTATACAGATACAGCTCATGAGCCACTGCCTTGCCGCTGCAGCAATCTCGGCCTGTGAATAATCCAGGTTCCTGAATTATTCATGAATTATCCATTCTATCATGAATTTCGATTAGCTTTTCCTTTAAAAGGCAATTTCGTTTTATCGGCTTGTCGTTTTTAATGGCAATGTGAAGGGCTTTATACGTCCCAACTATTACGCACAACTTTTTCGCTCTTGTTAGCGCGGTGTAGAAAAGGTTCCTTTGAAGCATGATAAAGTGTTGGGTCATGAGCGGCATCACCACGGCCTGGTATTCGCTTCCCTGTGACTTATGGACAGAGATGGCGTATGCGAGCGTGATTTCATTCATTTCCTCGCGTTCATACTTGATTATTCTCCCATCATAGTCCACAAACAATCTGTAATTGCGCCTGTCGATGTCAGCAACGATCCCGATGTCCCCGTTGAACACATCCTTTTCATAATTGTTTCGGACCTGCATGACTTTGTCATGAATCCTGATTTCGCGGTTTCCCAGTTTGAGGCCCTCTTGATATTTGTTCAGCCGTTTTTGCAGCTCTGTATTCAGGTTGTCCACACCGATAATTCCGCGATACATCGGGCTGATCACCTGGATGTAGGGGGAAAGAGCTTTGATGCCGAATCTCTGCGGGATGCTGTAGCCACAGAGTTTCATGATCGTGCTGAAGGCTTTTTTGTCATCATTCTGAGGGATGAAATAAAAATCGGCATCCTTGACCCCACGAGGTGGATGGACCAAAGACAGGCCTTGATTGACACGGTGGGCGTTTTGGACGATCAGGCTATCCTTTTCCTGGCGAAAGATCTCATTCAGCGTGACAACTTCGACCTTCTGGGAGGCGATGATATCCCTCAGAAGACATCCCGGCCCCACCGAGGGAAGCTGGTCCTTGTCTCCGACAAGAATGAGACGCATCCACCCCGGAACAGCCTTCAAGAGATGGTACATAAGCTGTAAGTCCACCATCGAGAACTCATCGATGATCAAGGCATCCCCGACCAACGTATAATTTTCATTCCGCCTGAAGCTTCCCTGTCTTGGCGTAAACTCCAGGGTTCGGTGGAGGGTTTTGGCAAGTTTGCCTGTTGCTTCAGACAGCCTTTTGGCTGCTCTGCCGGTGGGAGCCGCCAACAGCACCTCCCTTCCCCATTTTTGGAAGATATCCACAACAGCTTTGATGATGGTGGTCTTCCCGGTTCCTGGTCCTCCTGTTATGACCAACATCTTTTTTTCGAAACTTTCCCTGATGGCCAGCCTTTGTGCTTCAGAAAACTGTATATCCAGATTTCCCTCCACATCTGCGAGAGCTTTTGCCACATCAAACGGAGGAATGAGAAACGGTACCCTGGACAATTTGTGGATGTTTTGGACGACTTCCTGTTGGGCATCATGAAAAAACGGCAGATAAATCGCAACATCGGAATCCAATTCCTCAGCTACGACCATGTGATGTTTTTTGAGGAAAAGGAGAGCCTGATCAAAATCTTCCTCCTGGACATCTCCCAACTCGGTTATGCAGTTTGACTTGAGATCATTCTCAAGAGAAAAGATGTGGCCTTGCTCATTATCCTTTTCCAGCAAATACCGGATAAAGGCCTTGATCCTTTCCGGAGAGTTTGGTTCCAGCCCCAACTTCAAGGCTATCTGGTCCGCCGTTTTAAACCCAATACCCCAAATATCATGACAGGCCTGATAGGGATTCGTTTTCAAAACGTGAAAAGACTTATCTCCGTACTGGCGATAGATTTTGGTTGCCAGTGTGGTCGATATGTTATGTTCCTGAAGAAATATGATGAGTTCGCGGATATCCTCGTGCTCAGCCCAGGATCTTTTGATCTCGCGGAGTTTCACAGGACCTATGCCTTCTACCTCTTTGAGCTTGTTGGGATTGTTCGTCAGGATATCTATCGTTCTGTCCCCGAACTTCTGGATGATGCTCTTGGCTAAGACCGGACCGACACCCCAGATCAATCCGGAGGAAAGGAATTTTTCGATTCCCTTCACTGACGAAGGAAGGACAGGCAGGAAGTTCTGCACCTTAAACTGTTTGCCGAATTTAGGATTGATTTCCCACTTCCCTTTTATCTTCAGTAGTTCTCCTGCAGAAAGAGGGGGAAAAGATCCAACGACATTGATGGTGTCTCCATCGGGAAGAGAAAATTTGCAGACTGTGTAACCTGATTCAGGGCTGTAGAATACGATCCGTTCTATACTTCCTTCCAGAAGTTCCAGTTCACCCACGATATGCTGCCATTCAGTTCGGTTGTTTTATGGTATGTTCCTCATAAGATGAAATGTAAAGGACAGGATTTTCCAATTTGAACTCATCCCTAAAAATCGAGCTGTAAACGATGCCATCCATGTCCTTCCCTATGGGGAGGCCTAGAAAATTCAGAAGCGTTGGGGCGATATCGATAAGCCTTATCCCCTCGACGTTTCTCCCTCTCCAGATCTCTCTTCCATAAAAAAATACCACTCCATCAGGTGCCAATTCATGATATGCAGAGATTTCGGCACTCCCTAATAGCCATTCTGTGACCCTATTCCAAAGAGGTAGAGGTTCGATACCATGAGGGGAATATACGATGAGAAGTTCATCCTCTTTGCGAGAGGCCAAATATTTGCCGATGATATCATCGTAAAACTGATAGTATCTCTCTATCACAGAACTGTAGCGATTTATCTCATCCTGTTCGAGATTTCCGAATAAATCCGGAAAGGTATATTTATAAAAATAGCGTTCGACTTCGATAAGCCCATTCAACATGAAGTAAACGATTTGCGGTTGAGTTTCGGTTTTTGCCTGCATGACTTGGTCTTCGTATTCAAAATCCGTGAAAAAAGCTTTCCTGACTATCGAAAAAATGGAGCTGTTGTCAGATTTCAGATCTTCGAAAATAAGGTTGAATCGTGTTTCGGCTTTAGGCGTGGGATCAGGGATCCTCCTGTAATATGGCCAATCCTTCACATAATGAGAGGTTTTGTTATCTTTAAATATCGTCCATATATCCTTGGAATGAACTGGGAGGGTTGTAAGGTAGCGTTTGAGAAGGTTTGTGCGCAAAAACTGTCCAAAAAAAATAAAACGAGGAGATACTTCGAATTCTTGTTTACTGTTCAGCACACTATATCTGTAAAGAGATAATTGACGGTGCTTGGACGGAAGTTTGCCGGAGCCGAAAGAGGTTCTGTGAATCGCTGGTTCGGTGGGTGAGAAGTTTTCAAGTTTTCCCCAACTTCCTTCTTCCATCAGCCAAGCAAAATTAGGCAGCTTCTCCTCATTGATCAGAGGAATCATGACATCGAAACTCAATCCATCCAATCCGATAATCGTGACTTTTTTGTCTAGTTCTTTTGCCTCAAGGTTAGCGACTCTTTCAGATTTTTGGGGCAGAGGATAATTCAATCTCTGAAGAACCACATAATACATTCCTGCAAAAAAAGCTAAGTAATAAACAAGAAGGAAAATGACATTCTTCTTATAAAGACGGATGCTGTAAAAACAGATAAAACCCAGAATAACAAGAAAAATAAAAGTCAAAAATTGTTTATTAAGCAGGTTCTGGGTTTCTGCGCTGAAAAAGGAGAGGAAATAATCGTTGTTGGCTTTGAAAATGAGAAGAAACAGGGAAATGCTCAGGGAAAAACTCAAAGCCAGGAAGGAAGGAGAAATGAAGGCAATTTTAAATCTACTTCCGAAAATGAATTGAAGGATGAAAAAAAATATCACGGATAGAATGGTGACAACCAGCCCATAAGTAATGAGAAGAAAAAGAGTTAAATGGCCAAAGAAAAGAGCTTGGACATTCAGGTTGATGTTAATATCATAAATGAGAAGAGCAATAAGAGCGCTAAAAAAACCTCCCGTGATGAGGGAGTTCAAAAAAACCTTGAGAAACTTCATTCATGAAAAAACTATCACGATTCGGTCATGGGGTCAACAACTAAGACATAGAAGTAAGCATCTCTATTTCCGTGATACCAAAAGGCTTTATATTGGCTTTTAGGAATGGTTTTGCTCCCGTGAAGATTTTTTACGCCATTCCTCACCGCCCTTCTCGGCGGCTGCGGAACTCCGCGTGCTAACTCCCAATCTCTGCCACTTAGCCTCTGTTCCCATGATTGCTCGGCTCTCTAATCCTTTAGAAAAGTCGTGCTCAATACATCCTCGCCGACCATCTGGGGACGTCCCATCTGGGGACACCCTATATCAGCAAACAGGTTTTCAAATAAAAAGAAATTATAGAGTGTCCCCGAATGGAACGTCCCCTAATGGTTTCCCTCGAAG
>DAOVBT010000241.1 GCA_030670375.1 Candidatus Aminicenantota bacterium
CTGTCTCATCCCCGTGGCCATGGGACTGGCCTATTTTCGAGGGTATTGGGTTTCCACCCTGTTCGAAAAAAAAGGGAAAGCGGACCGGAACCAATAATCTTTGCCAGAGTTCCTCTATTTGGACTCCAACCTCTGTTTATAACGTTAGATTTTTTAGATGGATTGGGAGCAGAATAGAATTTTATTCTGCTTTTTTAACTTTGCTGGCGCAGCAACATTTGTTGTAAAAAAGGCTCATGATGACAAGCAGTGCACCTGCTATAATAAGAGCCAATTTTGCCCATGATGCATCCAAAAAGAATATGGCTATCACCACGATTGCTGCAGCCAATAAAAAGCGACAAAAACATAATTTCATACTAACCTCTCCTTCCCTCTAAAATTTTCCTCATCCTATAAAATAAACGAGCATATTTCAAGCCTTAATATTTGTGATTCTATTCTGCAAAATCTTGAACCTCGATATTATTTTTTATATGATTACGATAATTTTTATTGGAAAGATAAAGGAGGAGCACTTTGAGTGATCAAGACCAACAAAAAATGCATCTTAACAAACGATTGGAAGCCATTGCCTGGGGACTATTCCTCATCATGATCGGTGGCTTATGGCTATTGCCCGATGAGACAGTACCAGAAGGCGCATGGCTTCTCGGAGTGGGCGTGATTATGCTCGGACTCAACGGTGTCCGCTATCTGTATGGCATCAAGATGAGCGGATTCACGATTTTCTTGGGGCTCGTTGCCTTGTGCATCGGGATTGGTGCTCTTTTTGGTGTGGATTTGCCCATCTTCCCCATCTTGATCATCCTCTGGGGTTTGAGTGTTGTCCTCGAGCCGTTCCTCAAGAAAAAACCGCAATAATCACAGCATTAGATGCCAAGTTTAAGCAATTTTAATTGTATATTAAATTTTTTTGTTGTATGCTCATTTCACGTAAATTCTTGATAAGCTGAGGGAAAATGCCTATTGTCAGCAAAATCATATTATGGAGGTGAAGAAAGATGCCTCGCCGGATGAAAGATCTTCTTGCTAAGCGCGCCCAAGAAAACTTCGTCGGGAGAACGGAGGAGATGGAATCCCTTCTTCAGTGCCTGGAAGGCGAGTGTCCGCTTGTGGTGCATATCCATGGCATTGGGGGAGTGGGGAAATCTGCTCTTGTGCATGCCTTCTCTATTCAGGCACAGGAACAGGGAGCCTCTGTTGTCATACTGGATAGCCCTCTGATCGAGCCCACTGAGCGTGGATTCCTCCTTGAATTAGGAAATGCAATTGGAGTAGATACTCCAACCATAGAAGAGGTCGTCAATGGACTGGAAAGACTTGGTGACCGAATCTTTCTCGTGATCGAAACCTATGAAGTATTCCGCCTCATGGATACATGGCTGCGTCAAATCTTCGTGCCAGCCCTACCAGAAGACGTTCGTGTCATTCTTGTTGGGCGCGAGCCTCCTACTCCTGGTTGGTTGACTGCACCCGAGTGGCAGGGGCTGTTCAGCAGTATAGCTCTGGGGCCTCTCGACAGGCAGGATGCATTGGAACTTCTGTTGCATTCAGGTGTCAGTGAAAAGAATTCCCAGCGCATCAATCGGTTCGCCAAGGGTCATCCCTTAACGCTAAAGCTTGCGGCTTCTGCAGCACTGGAACGTCCGAGCTTAGATCTTCAAGATATGGCAGAGCACAAGGTTATTCAGGAGCTTTCCCGACTCTTCCTTGTTGATGTTGCCGATTCAGTGACGCGGGAAGCCCTCGAGGCGGCATCGGTTGCCAGACGAATTACCAAATCGCTCCTCGGAGCGATGCTCCCTGATATTCCCACTCAAGAGACATACGATAAGTTGAATGCTCTCGCTTTTGTGGACTCTATGCGCGATGGACTCAGAGTGCATGATGCGGTTCATGAAGCGATTTCCGCTTCGTTGCGTGCAGCCGATCCGAGTCGGCATCGTGAATACCGTCGGGCTGCATGGCAACAGCTGCGCAGCGAGGTGCGAAAGGCGGGCACTCGAGAGCTCTGGCGTTATACGGCTGACATGCTCTATCTCATTGAGAATCCTGTTGTGCGTGAAGCATTTTTTCCCAGCGGTTCCCAGCAGTTCGCAGTTGAACCCGCACGCAGTGAGGATAAAACCGCGATTAATGAAATTACGGAAAAACACGAGGGCCCTGATTCTGCCAGGCTTCTCCGAGTATTGTGGAATCGCCAGCCGCAAACCTTTCATGTGGTGCGCGGGGAGGATGGATCGATCGTTGGTTATTATTGCTGCTTTGATCCAAACAATGTTGATCCTGCCGATCTTCAAGAAGACCCAATTTTAAAACTCTGGTGGCACCATGAGAAAGAGAATCCGGCCCCAGGGAATCAAACGGTTCTCTTTTTACGTCGATGGCTCAGTCACGAACATGGAGAAGCACCTTCTCCGGTGCAGGCCGCGTGCTGGCTCGATATCAAACGAACCTATATGGAGCTTCGTCCGAAACTCCGACGTGTATATCTGACGGTTGTTGACCTGCCGACCTATGCTCCGGTTGCGGTAAAACTGGGATTTAATCCTATCTCCGAGGCTGCGCTAGATTTGGATGGCAGGACATATCATACGGCGATGCTAGATTTTGGCCCATCATCTGTGGATGGCTGGCTTACGGGCCTCGTAGCTGATGAATTGGGTATTGAAGAAAAAATGCCTCAGGCAGATCTTCATTACAAGATTTTGGATAGGATTGGTGCTGGAGGTATGGGAGTGGTTTATCGGGCAGAAGATGTCGTTCTCGAAAGGCAAGTCGCGCTGAAGTTCCTTCCCTTGAAATTTTTGGGCAGCGATGAGGGGCGAGCCCGTTTTTTGCGGGAGGCCCGAACAGCGGCAGCGCTCAACCACCCCAACATCTGCACTGTCTATGAAGTGAACCAGGTTGAAGCGGGATCTGTCGTGATTCCCGATAAGGAAGAACAATCGATTTCAGAGGGATCTCCCTTCATCGCAATGGAACTGGTCGAAGGCCGCTCTCTACGAGACATCCTGGATTGCTCTCCCATTCTGCCGCTGGAGCAACTCCTGGATATATCGATTCAAATTGCTGAGGGCCTCGCAGAAGCCCACTCCTGTGGATTCATCCACAGGGATTTAAAACCCCAGAATGTGATGCTCACCGAACAAGGGCGGCTCAAAATTTTGGATTTTGGATTAGCTAAAGCTGTGCAAGCTGCGCAACCGGGAGAGGGAGATGTGGGTAAAACGGCAACTCTTCCCCAGGAGCTTACCAAGCAGGGAATGATTGTTGGCACGCTGGCCTATATGTCTCCAGAGCAGGTTGAGGGCCGAGATGTTGACACGCGCTCGGATATCTTCTCATTGGGCACGATGCTCTATGAGATGGCTACAGGGAAAAATCCCCACCGAGCCGATTCAACTGCTACGACAATGTATAATGTCGTGGAGGTAACACCTGAACCGATATCTGTGTTGAGATCGGAACTGCCAGAGCAGTTTGTGGAAATCACTCTCCGGTGCTTGGCTAAAAAGCCAGCTCATAGGTACAAAGATGCCAGTGATTTGTTGACAAACTTAAAAAGCCTATAGCAATCCGCGTTCGAAGAAAAATAGCTCTATTTTTATTGCGAATAAGGCCGAGCGTCTACAACTCCACCGTTCTTTTTTGCTCGCGATTTCCAATCGTATTTGTTCATCCATGCCAGAACTTTTTTCATGAAAGGTTTGTATAAAAAATCTGGGACTGCTCTCACTGACTCATCAGGAAAACTATTATCAGCCGCAAGCGCATCTGCAATTCGCTCCAATACTTTTTTCACTTTTCTAGCCATCTTGCCGATTTCATCCAATGTTTTTCCGCTTTTTCCCTGCAACATCTCTCCTCCTCCAATAGCCAGACTTCCGGCCCATTTGAATCCGACAGTTGTTGCAAATTTGTGATAAATCGAAATAGCAACAGCAGTTATGTGTTCTGGTTCCTGAAAAGCACAATTTATGATTGGAATGAAACGTTTATATCCTAAGTTTTTTCGCTGAGCAGCAATAGCCTCCATTGTCCGGATGACGATATACGGTTGACAATCATCGTAAAGAGGGGCGGTAAGGATAATAATATCTGCATGATCGACGGCATTAAGCATCTGAGATAGTTTTTCATCATCGGCCAGTTGTCTAGTAATCCAAAGAGTATCCGTTTCCAGTCCTTTCTTATCTAAAATATTGAGCAGATAACTTCCCACACTCGTAGAGGTGCTCTTCTTTCCCCTAGGGCTTCCAACCAGTAAAAGTGCGTGGGTCATTTATCCAACTCCATTTCAGAAATAATTTGCTTTGTCTTCTCTCGAATTTTCCCCTCTTCGTCCCCGGCAAGAAACACTTCCGCTCTGTGCTTGGGTGGATAGAAATTGAGGCTGTGCCGTTCAATTAAAGTGTTGAATATCTGCTTTTCATCGTCGT
>DAOVBT010000211.1 GCA_030670375.1 Candidatus Aminicenantota bacterium
TTGGCAAATCCTCGAAGACCATGATATTCCGGCGACGATTTTTAAGATGCCCTCCAACTTCCCGCCTTTCGAAACAAAACAAAAAACCCTGGCTGGGATGGGGACACCGGATATCACAGGTTCGGTAGGAGAATTCAACTACTACACGACAAAAGTCACCGAACTCCAAGACGATATCGGAGGCGGAGAGATCCACGAGGTCTATGTCATCGGCAACCGAGTGGAAGCCAAGCTTCCGGGGCCCAAAAACGCTTTCAAAAAGAACCGACCCGAATCTTCCATCGATTTCAAGGTCTTCATCGATCCTGTCAATCCCCTGGCTAAAATCGTGATCCAGGACTATGAGTTTATTCTCAAAGAAAAAGAATGGAGCGGCTGGAAAAAAATTCATTTTCCAATGATTCCTACACAGAGTATCAACGGAATCTGTATGTTTTATCTCAAACAGGTCCGCCCCGATTTTAAACTCTACATCTCCCCGATCAACATCGACCCGGCAGCGCCGGCCATGCCGAGATCCACACCGGAAAGTTATGCCAAGGAACTGGAAAAACAATTCGGTCCCTTTTACACCAAGGGACTTCCAGCCGATTTTAAAGCCATGTCGCATGGCGTTCTGGATGAGGAAGAATTCCTGGCCCAGGATGACATGATCCTGGAGGAAAGAAAACAGATGTTTGAGTACGAGCTTTCGCAGTTCGACTCAGGCCTCCTCTTTTACTATGTCTCGAGCACCGACCAGCGCCAGCACATGTTCTGGCGATTTATCGATGAACAGAGCCCGATGTATGACCCGGACCTTGCACGCAAACATGGCAACGCCATCGAAACCATCTACAAGGAAGCGGATAAGATGCTGGACATGGCGATGAGCAAAGCTGACAAGAACACCGTTGTTATGGTGATGTCCGACCATGGATTCACCCCCTTCCGGCGGACTTTCAACGTGAATTCCTGGCTCAAAGAAAACGGGTATATCCGGCTGATCAACAACTGGCGGCAAGGACAGGAAGATGCCTTCATGAACACGGATTGGTCCAGGACTAAGGCTTATTCTTATGGACTGAACAGCCTGTATATAAACGAGAAAGGACGGGAGGGAGAGGGCATCGTCAACCCCGGGACTGAAAAAGAGGCTCTGGTTCGAGAGATCGCCCAAAAACTCGAGCATGTGACAGATCCCAAAACAGGAGAACGGGTGGTCACAAAGGCTTACATCACACAAGACTGCTACCAAGGCCCTCAATTGGATCAAGCCCCGGAGATCATCGTGGGATACAACCGCGGCTACCGCACATCCTGGTCAGCTCCCTTAGGAAGAATCACAAAAGAAGTATTTGGCGATAACATGGACAAATGGAGCGGCGACCACTGCATGGACCCGGCCGTATGCCCGGGAATTCTTTTGGCGAGTGAGAAAATCAAGGCCGACTCCCCTGCTCTTTTTGATTTGACCCCGACAATCCTCTCGCTTTTCGGGATCGAAAAACCGGACAATATGGTCGGCAAAAAGATTTTTTAGGAGAAAGATATGGGAAAGGCAAAAGTCAAGCTGGACAAAGACCTTCTGGAAAAGGTGAAAAAATTTGCGGAACTTTCGGGCTATTCATCGGCCGAGGAATTCGTCACCCATTGTTTGGAAAAGGAAATTTCCAAACTGGAAGAATCGGACTCAGAAGAAGAGATCAAGAAAAAATTGAAAGGACTGGGTTACATCTCGTAAAATGTATTCTGGCATCTGAAAATGTGGATATTCAATTCGGCCTTCGGCAAAATATTCGATGCCTTATTTCTACCTTTCCGTGGCATAAGCCCCTGGGTGGGAATGATCCTTATCTCCTTCCTCACCGGCCTTCTGATGTTGTTTGTCTTCAAATGGACATCCAACCAAAAGGGAATCCAAAAAGTCAAAAACAGGATAAAAGCCCACCTTTTGGAATTGCGCCTGTTTAAGGATAGCCTCAGCCAGTCCCTTCGCTCCCAGGGAAACATCCTGCGCTGCAATCTCACATACATCAGCTATTCGGTCAAACCCATGCTGGTGATGATTATTCCTCTCATCCTGATCCTCATTCAGCTCAATTTCTGGTTCGGGTATGAATCTCTCGAACTCAATGAATCGGTTATCCTGAAAATCAAACTTGCGGAAGACCAAAATCCTTTGGAAACTCAGATTGCGGTCCAACCCTCTTCCGGCCTTGTGATGGAAACTCCTCCCCTCAGAATCGAAGAATCCCAAGAAATAAACTGGAGATTTTCTGCCACCCAGGAAGGAATCCAACAATTTACTGTGACGATCAACGGCGAGACTGTTGCCAAAAAAGTTTCAGTGGCTCAGAAACCTCTCAGCAAAATATCTCCCCTAAAAACAAACAAAAAGTTTCTCGATCAGGTCATGTATCCCACCGAATCACCCATCAAAGGCCAGATCCCCATCCGAACAATAGAAATCCAATATCCCGCCAAAAGCATGAATCTTTTCGGGTGGAAGATCCACTGGATAATCGCATATTTTGCACTATCGATTATCTTTGGGTTTGTTTTCAAGGGAGTATTCAAAGTCCAAATCTGAAGGAAAAGACCATGAAAATCGATTATTTTAAAATGGAACGGATGCAATCCCAATATGAATTTTTGGTGGATTACAATCTTTCGGAAAGCGGTGTCCACGCCTTATCGTTTAAAGAACTTCTTCCGCAAGAACAAATGGAAGAGATCCTGCAAACACCTCTAGGCTATATCCAAACAAACGGAACCACAGGATTGAAAGAACGTGTTTGTGCCCTGTATCCTGGAACAAACGTTGAAAACATCTTGGTCACCACAGGGTCGATCGAGGCCAATTATCTTCTGGCCTGGAGCCAGGTCGAACCAGGAGACGAAGTCTTGTTCATGATCCCGAATTACATGCAACTCTGGGGTTTGATGCGTGCCTTCGGAGCGAACGTGAAGACATTTGCACTCAAAGAAGAATTGGATTGGAATCCTGATTTAGATGAGCTGAAAAATTTGATCACACCAAGCACAAAAATCATTTGTGTTACAAATCCCAACAATCCGACAGGAAGCAGGCTTAGCCAAGAGGCTAGAGATACTATCCTGGACCTTGCAGAAAAAAACGATGCCTGGATTTTTGCCGATGAGGTGTACCAAGGGGCCGAGCTGGACAGACAGATTACACCGAGCTTCTGGGGAAGTTATAAAAAAGTCGTCGTGTCCAACGGCCTTTCCAAAGCCTATGGTCTTCCGGGATTGAGGGTAGGATGGATTGTGGGCCCTGAAGGTTTCGTTGAGAAAGTCTGGCCCTATCATGATTACACCACCATAGCCATCAGCTCTGTGAGCGATCGTTTGGCAAGAATAGCCTTGGCCCCGGAAAAAAGAAATCAAATTCTCGAGCGAACACGAATGATCTTGAATGACAATATCGGCATCATGATGTCCTGGCTTAAAAAACACAAGGAATTGTTCCAGTGCATTCCTCCTGAAGCGGGGGCGATCGCATTTCCTCGTTACAATCTGGACCTAAACTCAACTGAACTTGCCGACAGGATTCGTGAAACAAAAAGTGTTCTTATCTTGCCGGGAGATCATTTTGGAATGGACCGCTATCTCCGTATCGGGTATGGAGAGGAAAAGGGAATCCTCGAAAAGGCCCTGGATCTTATCGAAGAGGCCATAAAAGAGGCACAGGCTATTTAATTTTGTTGAACCAGGCGATATCCTCCAGGTTCTTCCTCTTTTTTTCTCGACTGGGCTTTTTTTCGTAATAACCCATCGATAAAAGGGAGACGATTTTGTACTTTTTCGGTATTCCCAGGACTTTCCTCGCTTTTCGGGAATTGAACCACCCGATCCAACATGTGCCCAATCCAAGTTCTTCGGCTTGCAATACGATGTGTTCCCCTGCAATCCCGGTATCGATCAGATAAAAGTTTACACCCTGGATCTGCTTTCCTATTCGATTGGCTAGAATATCCAGGCGGGCCAGAATCACGATCAAAACGGGTGCTTTCGCGGCGAATTTCGACACAGAATAGATACCCGAAAAAACATTCTTAGACAATTTATCCTTGAGCTCGGGGTCATCGATGACAAGGAATCGCCAGGGTTGGACATTGTCCGCTGAAGGGGCCAGCCGGGCGGCCTCCAAACAGGTGAGGATCTTCTCTCTTTCGACGGGTTTATCCAGATACCGGCGGACGCTCCTTCTTTGTGCGATAATTTCCTTTACAGACATTTTATTACTTTTAAAATCAGTGAATTAATCCGGATAATTCATAAATTACCCAGGTTACTCTGAATTATTCATAGCTAAAATCAAGGGACACGTTACCGATTTCGGAAAATCGGTACATGTCCCTGATTTCAATGCATATAGCATTAAATCCCGTTAAAAAAAACATGTTTATGAATAATCCAGGTTAATGCCATTAGTTTTCCGCTGGCAGGAAGATCGTGATTTTTGTTCCCGCATTTTTTTTGCTTGACACTTCAATTTTCCCCGTATGATCCTCGATGATCTTTTTTGCGATGGAAAGCCCTAATCCTGTCCCAACCTCTTTTGTAGAGAAATAGGGTTCAAAGATCCGATCGAGCGTTTCTCGATCCATGCCAATACCAGAATCACTGATTTCAATGGTCAAACCAGGTTTTTCGCATGCAAGTTTGACCTGTATTTTCCCCTGTTTTCCGATGGCCTCGATAGCGTTGGTGAAGATGTTGCGAAGTGCAATTTGTATTTTGGATTTGTCTCCGTTGTAGGTGAAATCCTCGCCTTTGTAGCTCTCAACCAACGTGATGCGTTCAGCAAATGCATTTTTA
>DAOVBT010000188.1 GCA_030670375.1 Candidatus Aminicenantota bacterium
AAACGTGGTAAGGACACGCACCCATTTCAAACGGCTGAGACGGAATTCAAATTGAGGGATTACAAATCCGGAAAAGTTTGCTGCAAAAACAATTTCTTGGTCGACATTCTGCGGGGATTCCAACGAGGATGACAAAGACAGATCGACATCCCTTTTCTGAATCAAAAAAGGAAACTTCGCTTGGGCCTTTTCTTTTTCGTCGACGACAACAACATCCACGCTGTAATACCCTTCTTCCTCAGGGAACCAGTTCCAGGTTTGCAGCCCTGAACTCTCTTGAACCACTTCCCTGTCTCCCTGTTGAAACAGGATAAAAATATCCGGATAAAACTTTGCCTTGATATAACGAGTCAAAGAAAATTCATACTTTGGCAGATGGAATCCGGTGTTTTTTGCCGTGAATTTGATCTCTTCATTTGGTTTGTTGGGAGATTTTTTCGAGGAGGAAAGGATTACCCTCACTATCTTTTTGAGAAACACCAATTTCCCTGTGTCATTTTCCGGATCATGGAGATTGACCAACAGGAAGGGCGCTATCCAGGCGGGATTAGATTTGATTTCTTGGGAAGCATCAAAGCTGCCTCTGTTTTCTCCTGTTTGTATGTCGAAACAAACTAGCTCCGGAGAAAAGGAGGAAACCACAACCTTTTTTTCGATGACTTCCACCCGATAATAGCTCCTGGAGGGAATAGAATTCCACCAAAGTATCGTCCCGGTATTTTTGTTCAAGCAGTATAAAACACAATTCCAGCACAGAAAAAATATCCGTTTCCCAGCCACAACGGGAGGAACAAAATTGGGCCCACCGGAACGGATCCTCCATTTTATTTTTTGCCGTTTCAAACTCACACACTGAAGATACCGATCGTCTGTCCCGAAGAACAGGAGGTCTCCATCCACAGTGAGCGATTTCCCTATTCTACCCCCAACACCTAGCTTTCCTGAAAGTCTGCCTCTATTGTCTACAAAATAGATCGAGTGGTCATCGCATCCAAATAGCACCTTATCTTGCCAAACGACAAGGTTGGATCGAACCGAATCATCGGCCTGGAATTGCCAGAGTAATTGCCCCGTTTCTTCATTCAGGCTGTTGAGGAGCCCTTTTTCTGTGCCGATGTAGATTTGTCCTTTGTTCACCGCGATCCCGCTCGTGATTTTGCTCACAAACGTTATTTTAGACTGAAGCTTTCCATCGCGATCTATAGAAAAAAGAGTGTTCTCACTGTCGTTGACATAAATGCGGTTCTCTGTGAGATATGGGGAGGATGATAAAGAAGCGGAAATATCCGCATGCCACAGCATCTCCTTTTTTAGGCCGTCGAAACAGTAAACCGTTCCTTTTCTTGTGGAGAAATAGAGGAGATGACCTTCTTTTTGAATCGGGGAAATGATCTCCCCTTCATAGGACTGCTCTTGATCTTTTACAACAGGAAAAATCACCCCTATCGGATAGGGAACGATCTTAGCCTTGAATAACGAGCAGCATTGGCAGAATAGGATCACACAAAGAAGGATTGCGGATTTTTTCATGCCTTCAAAAGACCGTATGATAGCATTTAATCGGCGCTCAGGCCAGGGTTTACATAAGAAATATAAGCTGATATTATTCGAATGATTACAAGCCATGATAAATTACATCCTGCTCTATAAAATAAGAAAAAAAGTCAAAAGAATCATCAAAGAAAAAATCGCGGATGAAGAAATCGCCACAACAGAAAAATCCTGCATTGGATGTATTGCTGACGAAATAAGCTGGGAAATCTATTACCTTCTCAAAGAGAACAAAGGAGAAAAATAGATCAGGCTTTCGCTTTAGTCTTTTTTTTTAGGTCATTCCACCAATCGATTCTCTTCTTGATCTCCCTTTCCAACCCCAAGTTGCCCGGATCGTAATACTTGCGACCTTTGAATTTTTTGGGGAAAGTTTCCATATCCGTGGTTACATGCTCGAAGTCGTGGGCATACTGATAATTTTTTCCGTATCCGACATCCTTCATCAGGGAGGTTACAGGATTGCGCAGTTGAAGAGGCACAGGCTCAAAAGGACTGGATTCCACATCCTTCATGGCTTTTGCGAAGGCAACATAGGCTCTGTTGCTCTTGGGAGCTGAGGCAAGATAGATGACGGCCTCTGCCAAAGCCAATTCTCCCTCGGGAGAACCGACAAAATCATAAGCATCCTTGGCATTGAGGGTAAGGGTAAGGGCGTGAGGATCTGCCAGGCCGATATCCTCCGATGCAAAACGGACGAGCCTCCGGACAATATACAGGGGATCTTCTCCGGCCGCAATCATACGAGCCAGCCAATACAGAGAGGCATCCACATCACTGTTGCGAAGGCTTTTGTGGAGTGCTGAGATCAGGTTAAAATGTTCTTCTCCCTTTTTATCATACAGGAGGATTCTTTTCTGCAGGGCTTCCTTTACCTGTTCCACCGAAATTTTGCCTTTTTTCGCGAGGGTGGCTGAAATCTCCATGGTGTTCAATGCCCGGCGGGCATCACCGTTTGCGTAATCGATGATCATTTTGAGCGCCTGTTCCCCTATCTTCAGGCTCATTTTTCCCAATCCATCTTTTTTGTCCTTGATGGCCTCTTTGAGGATATGGGACAATGTCTCATCTGCCAGGGGTTTCAGCACCAGAACTTTCATCCTTGAAAGCAGGGGTGCGATCACTTCAAACGAGGGATTTTCCGTTGTGGAGCCAAACAGAATGATGTCCCCTTTTTCCACATAGGGCAGGAATGCACCCTGCTGGGCTTTATTGAATCTGTGCAATTCATCGATGAATATTATTGTCGGTTGACCGTACAGCTTTTTATGGCTTTGTGCTTTGGCCATAACGTCTTTGACTTCCTTTATCCCTGAAAGGACAGCGCTGAAAAACAGGCAAGGGAGATTGAACTGCTGTGCCAGGATGTATCCCAGAGTCGTTTTTCCAGAGCCGGGCGGTCCCCAGAATACGATCGAAACGAGATGATCTGCCTTGATGAGCTGAGACAGGATCTTCCCTTGGCCTACCAGGTGCTCCTGACCGCAGAATCGCTCTAACGACTTAGGACGCATTCTCTCCGCCAGAGGAACGCGCTCCTGGCCGGTTTTATCCGTCATGCTCTAGATTTTCCCTCCGCATGAATAATATCAGATATCCATTTAACCTGAACCATTCATAAAAAATGCCGATGCTTTTTTTACTTCACCAATATCAGGAACTTATCCTGACATTGCTGAAAATGCCAAAAAAACATTTTCAAGAGTACCATTCTTTCGAGTTTATATAAACCTTAAAGTTAGGGTTGGCTGGAACGGCATCGACGTTTTTTATGAATTGTTCAGGTTAAGTGGGGAATTTCGTTTACCTTGACGAACAGGAGAATCCATGTTATTTTACAGGCTGATACACCCATCGGCCCAGGGTTGGACTCAGATGAAAAGTGAAAACATTCCTGAAAAACTTGTATACAAGCTGGATGAGATCAGTCGCATAGCCAGACTGGATCCCAAGGTCATCGACAACTGGGAAAAGGAATTTTATTTCATCCATGCCGGCCAGACAGCCACAGGACACAAGATTTTCAGGAAAAAGGACTTGGCTATCATCCTCCGGCTGAAGGAACTCGTCGATACACAGGGACTTACTCTTGCCGGAGCCAAAAGGCGCATCGAGGAAGAATTCGGATTGAAAAGTTCAACTTCTGTCCACTCCGATCGGCTGAGGAAAGCCCTTTATGATGTCAGGGAGCAGTTGAAAGATCTCGCTTCTTCTCTAGAGAAAAAATAAAAACTTTAACCTTCACTTGCTAGATTTCCAATCTTTGTTATAATAAATGGTCCTTTAGGTCGGGACGTGGCGCAGTCTGGTAGCGCACACGCTTGGGGTGCGTGGGGTCGGCGGTTCAAATCCGCCCGTCCCGACCATCCTTCACATTATGTCTGCCAAATGCTAAAATGCCTGTTTATTTATTGAAAAAATGACAAAACCACTGATCTTGTTGACCAATGATGATGGTTTGTATGCAGAGGGAATCTCTGTTTTGTCCGATGAACTCACAAATTTAGGTCAGATTTATGTCATCGCCCCGGATCAAGAAAAGAGCGCTTCTTCCCTGGCCCTCACGCTCCACCATCCTTTGCGGGTTAAGGCTGTTAAAAAAAATAGATATGCAGTGACCGGGACACCGGCAGACTGTGTGTACCTAGCTGTCCAGAAGTTCCTGCCTCGAATTCCCGATCTGCTCATCTCCGGGATCAATCATGGGCCGAATCTCGGACAACAGGATACCTTTTACTCCGGGACCGTAGCGGGCGCCAGACAGGGAGCTTTTCTCGACATCCCTTCGATGGCCGTTTCTCTCATTCCCGACAAGGAGGGCCATTTTTCTTTCGCTGCGGCTGCCAAGATCGTGCACGCCCTCGCCAAGGAAATCCTGGAAAATCCCCTTCCTCAAGGAATATTTCTGAACATCAATATTCCCGCTCCTCCCTTGAGGGGTATCAAAATCGCGCACCTCGGCCAAAAAAGGTACAATCCGCGTGTGATAGAAAAAGAGGATCCCAGAGGACGACTCTATTATTGGATAGGGACCGGGAATCCCAAGGCTATCGGGGACGAGAACAGCGATGTCATGGTCATTAAAGACGGATACATAACCGTAACGCCTCTCCAAAACGATTCCACAGACCTATCATCTGTCCAATCTGCCAAACTCCATAAAATGCTGGAATCGCTCGAAACGGAAATCCTCTAAATCTTAAGATCGCGAATAATCCGGATTAGTTAAAATATTGAGACAAAAGCGGATACAAGGATCCCAGCGATAGTCACCCCCAAGATTATCGCCGGAAAAGCATACCGGGGTTTGATATCGAATAGAATCGCCACCACTGAACCGGTCCATGCGCCTGTCACGGGCAAGGGAATCGCGACAAAAAGAGAAAGGCCGATGGCTCCCCATTTCATGGCCTTTTTTCCTCGCCTGTAGGTGCGGGCATAAAACCAATCAAAAAATCTGTGGACTATTTTGATGTGGGATAGCATCTTTCTTATCGGCTCGAGAAAATAAATGATCGGCAAAA
>DAOVBT010000433.1 GCA_030670375.1 Candidatus Aminicenantota bacterium
ATTCCAAATCCAAACTCCCCCACCTAAGCATCTCTATTTCCGTGATACCAAAAGCCTATATCAAGCCTTTTGGTATCACGGAAATAAGGGTGCTTCCTATGTTTATTGTCGGCATAAAATCAGTTAAAATAGGATATTATATTTCAGGAGGGAAAAATGCAGCTTTCGAGACGAGAATTTCTAATCGCATCGAGTCTTGGTATCCCAACTTATTTCTCCAAGGGAAAGTCAGTTCATGTTCCCTTTTCCGTTCAGAAACAGGGGAAGGAGCAAATCCATGAAACATGGATTGAATTGGATCTCCCCAACATGGCATGGAATCTTAAAAAAATCAAACAGCACGTTCGCGTCCCGGTGATGGCTGTGATCAAAGCAAATGCCTATGGACACGGATTGCTGGAAGTGGGGCGATTCCTGGATAAATCAGGTATCGATGCCTTGATGGTCTGCAAACTCTCCGAGGCCTTACAACTTCGAGAATCCGGTGTGAGATGTCCCATTCTCAATTTTGGCCCTCTTTTTGTGGAAGATGCCGATCTCCTGGCAAAACACGGGATATCCCAGTCGATATTCACGGATGATGTCCAAATTCTCAGCCAGAAGGCTCTAAAATGGGGTCAGAAGATTACGGTCCATATCCACATCGATACAGGCATGGGAAGAATGGGAATCCCCTATCATAAAGCCGAGGCTTACATCGAAAAGGTTGCCTCTTTGGACGGCATCCGGATAAAGGGCATATCTACGACTTTAACAGAAGACCCGGAGTTCGACAAAGTCCAGATGGAACGCTTTTTATCCCTATGCCAAAAATCAGAACAAAAAGGCATTCGTACCGGACTAAAACATGCTTACAGCAGTGCAGGAATTTTCACAGCCGGGCCATCCTTTTTGGACATGGTCAGACCGGGAATCCTCCTGTACGGCTATTATCCCAATCAAACGACACAGCAGGAAGACCTCTTATCCCTCAAGCCCGTCCTCCAACTCAAAAGCCGTGTAGCGGCCGTGAAGATTCTCCGTCCCGGCGATTCTGTTTCTTACCATCAGGCATACAAAGCAAAAACAAGAGAAAAAATGGCTGTCATCCCGATTGGGTATTCCGATGGTTATCCCTTGCAGGCTGTAGGAAAGGGGTGGGTGCTGATCAAAGGACAGAAATACCCGCTCATAGGAGACATCACTGCCAATCATCTCGAAATCAGGCTCGACCTCGATTCCCTGATCTCAGTAGGAGAAGAAGTGGTCCTGCTCGGATCACAAGGGCAAAAGGAAATAACTGCAAACCATTTATCCGAATGGGAGGGTATCTCGACATATAAAATACTGCTGAGACTCAATCCCCTCCTACCCAGAAGAATCCTCGAATCTAACTCTGGGTTATAAAAAACCAAATCATATAACTTACAGTTAGGTTCCTGACCAACTTGCCCCACCTCAACTTTTTAGAAGGATATTTTAATTGTCATGCCTTTGACATTCGGGCTCAGACAGAATCCCAGCTGCACATTTTTTTTATCCTGTTCCCGGTGCAAAGAGCAAATCTTTTTTCCGATAAAATACCCGATGGCCGCACCGATAAAAACATCCGATGCCCAGTGCTTGCTCTCATACACCCGGGATGCCGCTACCAAAGTCGACAAGGAATAGGCCAGCACATCAACCAGCACAAAATCCGTTTGGTCGGCAATGACCGTGGCTACAGCAAAGGCGGATGCAGTATGTCCTGAGGGATGGGAAAAGTAATCTGAAGAGAAAGAAAAGGGTTTGAAGTGGTGGGATCCCATGCCTGTATACGGCCTGGCTCGTCCTAGCATGGCTTTCAAACCGATCACAAACGCTCCAGCTGTCAACCAACTTTCTAAACTCAGAAGAGCTGTTTTTCTCAATCCTCGCTCATCGAAAATCTCCCCGCCTAAATAAAGGGAAGTGATCAATCCCCCTATAAAAATTCCATCGCCGAAAAACGATCCGAACTTAGCCCAATCCTTTGTTTTCGGAGTGGCGCGATCCTGGGACCAGTCATGGATTTTTTGGTCAAAGGCATACAACAGGGCTCCGGTTCCCAATACAGCCGTCAAGCGCCACCAATCCTTCCCCTCCCAACTTCCTGGAGCTTTAACGACTTCATAAACATCGTCCCCGAATCCGATAAAAAATTCTTTGTTTAATCTGTAATCCTTGGATGTTGTCTCTTCACAGGTTAAGTTCTGTGTGGTAACGGCCGAAAAAACAAAGATCAGGATGAGTATAAAGGCGAGAAATCGTTTCAGCGATAGAACTCTATTCATTCCCCTTCCTTTCATCCCCTTTTTGAATGTTCATCAAAGCATCGATGGCTTGGAGGGTTTTTTCCGTGGCCCCTTGCAAGGATTGCAAGGTTGCCCTGGCTTTTTGTCCCATTTCCCGGTATTCCCATTCATCCCGCAAAGAAAACATCCTCACCAAATCCTCTTGGTTCTTAACAATGCGTGCAGCGCCGGCTTCGACAAAGATTTCGGCAAGATGGGCAAAATTGTCCATATGGGGGCCAAAAAATACGGGTTTCGCATAATAAGCCGGCTCGAGCAGATTATGCCCTCCCCAG
>DAOVBT010000437.1 GCA_030670375.1 Candidatus Aminicenantota bacterium
CACACGATTTGTTCCCTCTGTTCCCGGGTATGTGTACGCCACTCAAGGAAATGACCTTTTTGTCAACCTGTTCGTGCAGAATGAAGCCGAGATCCAAACAGACAGCCAAGTTGTTCATGTCAAACAGGAGACCGATTACCCCTGGAACGGCAAAATCGTCATCGCCATAGATCCCGAAAAGGCCATGGCATTCACCATCTCTGTCCGGATCCCGGGATGGGCCCGGAATCAACCCGTCCCATCCGACCTGTATTCCTATTTGAAAGCGTCCAATGAAAAACCCAGGCTTCAAGTAAACGGGGAACCTTTAGATTTTACGGCCGAAAATGGCTTTGTGCGCATCGACCGAAAGTGGAAAAAAGGAGACACGATCGCACTCGAACTTCCGATGCCCATCCGCCGGGTGTTGAGCCATGAAAAAGTCGAGGAAAACGCAGGAAGGGTGGCTTTAGAACGGGGCCCCCTGGTGTACTGTGCCGAATGGGTGGACAACCAGGGTTATGTGAGCAACATAATCCTTCATGATGATGCAACGCTTGTAGCCCAGTTTCGTGAAAACCTGATAAACGGAGTTATGCGGCTACAGGGCATTACGTCAGCCTTCAAATACGACGAAGACGGAAAAAATCCGATAATGGTCAAACAGGCATTTACAGCCATCCCCTACTACGGTTGGGCCCATCGGGGACAGGGAGAGATGACCGTCTGGCTGGCCAGGGACGAATCCAAAGCCAGATTCCTGCCTCAACCGACAATAGCCTCCACGAGCAAGGTTATCGTATCCGGAGACAAAGACGGTATGGCCATCAATGATCAGTGGGATCCGACCGATTCCAACGACCACTCCAAACCCTATCTCCACTGGTGGCCCAACAAAGGTACTGAGGAATGGGTTCAGTATGATTTTGCCGCACCGGCAAAAGTATCGGAAGTCGAGGTGTATTGGTTTGACGACATGGGCCAAGGGGGATGCCGCGTTCCTGCCTCCTGGCGTGTCCTGTACAAAACGGGCGATACATGGAAACCTGTTGCTAACAGCAGTCCTTACGGAGTGGAAAAAGATAAATTCAACCGCGTTCGTTTCCAACCGGTCCGAACCTCAGCCCTCAGGTTGGAAATTCAACTGCCGGAAAATTTCTCAGCCGGCATCCACGAGTGGCGAGTCAAATTGGCCAAATTCTTAGAAATTTGACATAGGACGTGTGCTAATAGTAAATATAATCAGCTTCAAATTTATCGTAAAAGGCTGAGCATCATGCAAGGATTGCATCCTTTAGACTGGATCGTTTTGGGCCTGTACTTTTTGGTGATTTTCGGTATCGCATGGTGGGTCATCCGCCAAAAACAGGAAACCACATCGGATTATTTCCTCGCCGGCCGCCATGTGGGTTGGTTCGTGATCGGGGCCGCCATTTTCGCCTCGAACATCGGTTCCGAACACATCGTCGGACTGGCAGGCACTGCCGCCAAGACCGGCGTGGCCATGGGACACTATGAATTGCATGCCTGGGTCATCTTGCTTTTGGGATGGGTTTTTGTGCCTTTCTACATGCGGAGCAAAGTTTTCACCATGCCGGAATTTTTGGAGAAGCGTTATTCTCCATCGGCACGGTGGTTCCTCTCCATTATTTCGCTCATCGCCTATGTCCTGACCAAAGTATCGGTCACCGTCTATGCCGGAGCCGTCGTCTTCCAGACGCTTATGGGCGTGGAGTTCTGGACGGGCGCGTTGATCACGGTTATCCTGACAGGAATTTACACCATACTGGGGGGATTGAAGGCCGTCGTTTACACCGAAAGTTTACAAGCCTTTGTCCTTCTGTTGGGATCCATAACGGTTACCGTCATGGGCTTGATAAAAATCGGTGGGTGGGGAAATCTGGTCTCAATAGTGGGTGGCGAGCACTTCAATCTTTTCCTGCCGTTGGACCATCCTGAGTTTCCTTGGCTCGGGATGCTTTTGGCCCCGCCTATCGTCGGCATCTGGTACTGGTGCACCGACCAGTGCATCACCCAAAGGGTTTTGGCTGCGCGCGGGGAAACACAGGCAAGGCGAGGGACCATCTTTGCCTCTTACCTGAAACTTCTCCCGTTTTTCATCTTTTTCATTCCCGGGATCACAGCCTATGCCCTGGTCAAGACCGGGCAGCTCGATCTCGGCGCCTCGGACCAAGCCTTCCCGGCTCTTGTGAAAACCCTCCTTCCGATCGGATTGAGAGGCCTTGTCGTGGGAGGATTGCTGGCCGCCTTGATGAGTTCCCTGGCCGCCGTTTTCAATTCCTGCTCCACCCTTTTCACGATGGACATTTACAAAAAGATCAAGCCCGACACACCGGAGAAAAAACTGGTGATGGTGGGCCGGATCGCTACAGGGGTCGTTGTCGTCTCGGGCATCCTGTGGATCCCGTTCATGAAATACATCTCGGGAGAACTCTATCACTACCTACAGAGTGTGCAATCCTACATCGCCCCACCGATAACAGCCGTTTTCCTCCTGGGGATCTTCTGGAAACGAATAAACGCAAAAGGAGCGATCTCGACCCTGATCGGCGGGTTTGCCAT
>DAOVBT010000252.1 GCA_030670375.1 Candidatus Aminicenantota bacterium
AATTGTGTTGCAGAACCGGTTTAACGCAGCCAGCAATCTCATAGATAGGGGACGCTTGGACTTGGCTGAGTCTGAGCTTAAGAAAATCGCGGCTCAGAATCCGGAAATCAAGATGCTGCTGTATTATGAACTGATGAGCAAGGTTTATGAAATGAAACCCGATCCTTTAGGTGTGATTAACCTATGGAAGGAGGCCATAAAGGTCTTCCCTGCAAACAATCAGTTCAGAATCACCCTGGCATTCAAGCTGTTTCAGATGGATCAAGCGGATGAAGCCGAGGCAATGGGTCTCGAAATCATTAAAACCGATGATAAAGCCTCCAGGGGATATATTCTGTTGGGCCGTGTAGAAGAAAGCAGGGGGCATGATCCAAAAGCCTTGGCGTATTTCGAAAAGGCGATGAGACTGGAGCCGAACAATGTGCAGCTGAAATTGAGCCTTGCCCGTTTGCTGATAAAAAACAGCCAACAGGAAAGGGCCTGGACGATGTGCCAGGCCATTTTGGATGATGAGACCATAACGGACGATCCAGCCAATGCGGATATTCTCTCGAAGATCGGGATTTTGTTTACGGAGATGAACCGGGTCGAACAGGCTCTGCAGGTTTTGCTGAATGCTGCAGCGATGGATGATTCAAATCCAGAGACCTGGAATTATCTGGGAATTGTGTTTTACCGGCAAAAAGATTATACGAAAGCCGTGGATGCCTATGAGCGTGCCGTGAATTTGGATCCCAAATTTGCATCAGGCTTCAACAATTTGGGAACACTATATCTTCGGAGGTTTCTCGAACATAAAAATCCGGAGATGATGACAAAGGCAATCGATTCTTTTAATCGAGCCATTGACAACGACCCTCGACTGACTTCTGCATACAATGGCAGAGCATCTGCCTTCAAGTTCAGCAACCGTGTAAGCGAAGCCATTCGGGATTGGAAAAGAGCGCTGGAGCTTCAGCCTGATTTTTTGGATGTTTATTTCAATCTGGGGATTACCTATCTTCAGGCCGGCGATAAATCCGAAGCATTGAGGATCCTGAATCGATGCAAAGAAAAATTTTACAACCGGCTTCCTCCCTCGGAGCAGAACCGCCTGAACCGCCTTATCGCCGAAGCCACCCGGTAGGGCTTATAGCTTCGTGCATTTCTCTGATTCTGATTGACCGCGGCATTTTTCTATGATATGAGAATAAACTCGGCTAATAGTTCATCCCCATTTTTGACGTCCCGTTCAGGGAGAATAGGAGGTTAAACGTGATCAGAAAGAAAGGAAAATTATCAGCTTACATTCTGGCCCTAATCATCATTGTCCTTGCCATGGCAAGCTATCCTCTGTCTGCCTATGGCCAAGAGATGAAGGCAGAGTTATTAAAGCAGTTGAAATACCGGCACATCGGACCGGTGGGGAATCGTGTGATTGCTGTTGTGGGCGTCCCCGGAAATGCGAATATTTGTTATGCTGGGGCCGCTTCTGGGGGGATTTTCAAATCCGAGGACGGCGGGATCAACTGGAAACCGATCTTCGACAAGCAACCTGTCTCTTCAGTCGGATCTTTGGCGATAGCTCCTTCTGATCCCAATGTGATATGGGCGGGTACAGGAGAGACATTTATCCGTAGCAATATTTCGCACGGAGACGGCATATACAAATCCACCGATGCTGGAAAAACCTGGAAAAATATGGGCCTGGAAAAAACCGGCCGGATCGGCCGTGTCCTGATAGATCCGCGTAATCCGGACATCGTTTTTGTGGCGGCCATGGGACACTGTTACGGACCCCAGGAAGATCGGGGAGTTTTCCGAACGATGGATGGCGGCGAAACATGGGAAAAAGTGTTATTCGTGGATGAGGAAACCGGGTGTTCGGATATTGCAATGGATCCCAACAACCCGCGCATCCTGTTTGCCGGGATGTGGCCGATGTTGATCAGAACCTGGGGAAAATGGAGCGGAGGTCCGGGCGGCGGCCTATTCAAATCCGTTGATGGCGGCACCACGTGGAATAGACTCAAAGGAAAAGGGTTGCCTGAAGGAGAGGCCGGGAAAGTCGCTATAGCTGTGGCCCCTAGTGATTCCAGCCGGGTGTATGCTTTGATCGAACACAAAGACGAAGGACTGTGGAGATCGGATGACGGCGGGGATACCTGGAGGCAGGTCAATCATGACCGGGCCCTTCTCAATCGGCCGCTCTATTACACCCGCTGTGTGGTTGCACCGGATGATCCGGATGAGGTTTATTTTCCGGCGACCCGGTTCCATATGACACTGGATGGGGGGCTGAACATCAAAAGATTCAGCCCATCTGGCGGTGACCATCACGACATGTGGATCGATCCTTTGATTCCGGACCGGATGATGGTGGGGAATGACCAAGGTGTCAGCATCTCTACCAACCGCGGAAAATCCTGGCACGGCATCCAACTCCCGATAGCCCAGATGTACCATGTGTATGTCGACGATCGAATCCCCTATTATGTTTACGGCAACCGTCAGGATGGATCATCCTACGGCGGGCCGAGCAACAGCCGCATGGGCCGTGGGGGCATCCCGCGCGGCCTGTGGCATCCGGTCGGGGGATTCGAGAGCGGGTTTGCCGTTCCCGATCCTGTGGACAACAATATCATCTGGTCGGGGAATTACGACGGCATGCTCGATGTGTTCGACATGCGCACCAAGCAGAGCCGTGGTGTGACCGTCTGGCCGGAGAGCATCCAGGGCTGGGCTCCCAAGGATGTCAAATACCGCTTTCAGTGGACCTTCCCGATCGCCATCTCCCCTCACGATCACAACAGAGTTTACGTGGGAAGCCAATTTGTGCATATGACAACCGACGGAGGACAGAGCTGGAATATCATCAGTCCTGACCTCTCCACCAACGATAAAAGCAAGCAGGAGAGAACGGGCGGAATCACACAAGACGATGCCAGCCCTCTGTATTGCTGCACGATTTTTGCCATAGCTGAATCTCCGTTGGAGGCAGGCTTGATCTGGGCCGGAACCAATGACGGGCTTTTGCATGTGACTAGAGATGGGGGAGAGAATTGGACAAACGTCACAAAAAACATCCCTGACCTGCCGGAATGGGGAACGATCAGCAATATCGAACCATCCCGTTTTGATGCAGGCTCCTGCTACATAACGGTTGATTTCCATCAGGTAAACGACTTTGATCCTTATGTTTTCAAAACAACCGATTATGGAAAAAAATGGAAACGCATCAGCTCGGATATTCCCAAGGGTGTGCTCAGCTTTGCCCATTGTGTGCGGGAGGATCCGGTCCGGAAGGGCCTATTGTACCTGGGGACAGAAAATGCCCTTTATGTCTCATTCAATGATGGAAAAAATTGGATTCCACTGCAATCGAACCTTCCGCATGCTCCGGTCCACTGGTTGACGATCCAGGAGCATTTCAGCGATCTGGTGGTGGGCACCTATGGCCGGGGTTTCTGGATTATGGATGACATCACTCCTCTCCGGAAGATGACTCCGGAAGTCATCGAGTCTGATTTTTATCTTTTTTCGCCTCGGCCGGCCTATCGCTTCCGGAATGTGGCGGGTCCAAGGGGTACGCCCAACGACCCCTGCGCAGGACAGAATCCCCCTTATGGTGCTAGCATCAGCTACTACCTTAAGTCCGAGCTGAAAGAGGAGATTGTGATCACCATCCTGGATGAGAGAGGGAAAATTGTCAGAACCCTAAAAACCGAAAAAGCAGAAGATTTGGAGCCGGATCTTTCCGGAAGACGACAGGTGAAACCCTTTAAGGTTCCCAAACAGGCCGGCATCAATCGCATCTGGTGGGACCTGAGGTATGACAGGACCAAGATGATCAAGCTGCGAACAAAACCCATCGGGCAAGATCATGTCGAATTGGGAGATAAAGGATGGCGGTCCTTTCCCAGAGGCAGTCGTGGGAGCGGGCCCCTGGTTCCTCAAGGAGTTTATACGGTGAAGTTGGCGGCAGGGGACAAAGAATTTTCCCAAAAACTCACCGTGAAAAAAGATCCCCATTCCACAGGAACAGAGGTGGACATTCTTGCACAAACAAAAATTCTATTGGAACTCTCCCGGAATATCGATGCCGTGGCGGACATGATCAATCAAATAGAATGGATGCGCAAGCAGATTTGTGACTTAAAAAACATGCTGAAGGAGAAAGATGGATCAGAGTCGATTATAAAAGCCGGAGATGAACTGGATCAAAAATTCATAGAAATTGAAAGCTTTTTGTTTTCGATGGAACTTTCCGGATCGGGAGATGGGCTGCGTTGGCCGGATAAGTTTTACGTCAAGCTTCGTTTTCTGGCAAACGATAT
>DAOVBT010000364.1 GCA_030670375.1 Candidatus Aminicenantota bacterium
GGACCCCCATGGAGAAAAAGAAAGATGGGATCGGTCACATCCTCTCCTCGGATGAGGATCCATTGTTTGACATCTCCGAGAGTGACTTCTTCGAGGGAGTTTATACTTTTTTGGCTTTGCTCCTGACTGTTGATGCTGAAGCAACACACCAAAATCAGAAAAGCGACAAAATGGAATTTAACTCTCATCATATCCTCCCTTTTGATATTCATTTTGCGCATCACTTACAGTGGATTTTAAGCCCTCAAATTCGGGACCAGATATATCACAGACAATATACCACGTCAAAGCAGAAATATGAGGCATGTGGCGATTTCGAATGTTGAGGACTTCGTGATGGACAGGCGCTTATTAGTCTGATACGACTCTTTTGAGTGCTTTCACAACGAAGGTGTTCAGACTCTCTTCTGCGTTAAGGGCGTTAATGGCCAGCGCTTGATGCAAATCCGGACCCGCACGCAAAACGAATTTACCAGAGTATTTTTTATTTGTAGGGGGAGGCAAAGGCCGACCATCTTTTTTATATATGGCTATCCACTCGTCAACGATTTGACAGAGATCTTTGTAAACTTTCATTTCATCACTGCCATGGCAACACTTTCCGATCCATCCAGGCACAGCCCCAACATAACATTGGTCTTCATCCGACCATTCAACAATTTTTAAATATCTATCTCTTTCTTTCATTGATAGTTTCCTTGATTTTTTGTTCGATTAATTTTTCTTGATAATGTTTTGCATCGTCACTAGGTTTGCCCGATAGAGTGAGCACTACACCAGAGTTATGGAAAAAATTACGGTGACTTCCTTTGCCTCCACGATTAATAAATCCAGCCATTTCGAGATCTTTAATCAATTCACGAATTTTTCTAGGCATTATATAGTACTATTTTGATACTATATTGTCAACTGAATCACACAATTACTGGGAAATATTTCACTTTGAGGATAGGGACTTTGTCCATGTGCCCTACCGGAAGCCAGGATTTGGTTCACCCTGGCTTCCTTCGGGCAGCAAGAGGTGTGATACCATCAAGGTGCAAACGCTAAATCTGAAATCAATTATAAGGACGTTCAGAGTGTGTGAAAATTCTCACTCGGAAAATAAAGACTTGATTTGTAATTGGGATTTGTAATTGGGGTCGGGCCACAGCAATTGTTTTAATATCAACAACTTAATTCTCTAAATCGGCCAAATAAGGCCTTAGAGGCATTATTTTGGGATCAAAATAATCCTTTTAGCGGATAATAATTACCTGAATTGCTTGGCTAAGACAATTATCATTAAATATGGTCTATATCCGTGTGATTGGCAATTGCAACATTGTATGTCATGAGATCGTTGAGACATAGGTCATGAACATCTTTATGTCCTGTCAAGCGCGCAAAGGTTTTGATCTCCTCTGTCGAAACTCTGAGGAAATTCTCCAGCCTTTTTGCCGAATGTTTGGCCGAAAGTCTCTCTCTCAGTTCGGATTTTTGTGTCGTGACACCGACTGGACAAGCGCCGGTGTCGCATATCCGATACTGCTGGCATGCGGCCGCCACCAGCGCCGCAGTTCCAACGGCTATCGCGTCGGCCCCCATGGCTAAGGCTTTTGCAAAATCCGAAGAAAGGCGCAATCCACCGGTAATAACGAGAGTCACATCCTTTACTCCATTTTTATCCAGATATTTTCGCGCACGATGGAGGGCAAAGGGCGTAGGGACAGACGTCGAAGCCTTAACGATCTTGGGCGATGCGGCCGTTGCCCCTGGCCGCCCGTCGACCGTGATGAAATCAGGCTCTGCATACAACGCCACTTCCAGGTCTGCCTCGATGTGCCCCGCAGCAATTTTTATTCCAATAGGCTTGCCTCCCGACCGCTCTCTCAACATAGTCACCGTATCCTTCAATTCTTCTTTGTTTCTTATATCGGGGAATCGTGAGGGGCTGATAATATCTGTACCTTCCGGAAATCCGCGTATTTCGGCAATTTCAGCTGTCACTTTTTTGCCGGGCAGATGTCCCCCCATACCGGGTTTGGCCGATTGGCCGATCTTAATCTCTATGGCATCAACACGCCTGAGGTTTTCATCGGTCACACTGTATTTGTTCGGCACATACTCGAATATGTATTTATGCGCATTCCGGAGAGACTCTTCGACCAATCCTCCTTCGCCCGAACACATTGCTGTTTTTACTGCCGCACTCCCTTTAGCCAGGGCAATCTTAACTTCGCGAGACAAAGCGCCGAATGACATGTGTGTGACGTAAATGGGCGTTTGAATAACCAGAGGGTGCTTGGCTTTGGGCCCGATCACTGTTTTAGTGTTTACACGTTCATTTTCGTTCAGAGGCATTGTGGCGAGCTGTGCCCCCCTAATAAGAATTTCATCCCAGGAGATGACGTTTTTTGTCGTCCGCATGGGTTCGGTGATCGATTCACCCGTAACGGCGATATGCTGGATATCCTCCATCGCTTCTTCAAAATCATCAAATGATCTTTTTAAATTTCCTAAATATTCACTGATCGTCTCTTCGCCCTTTTTTTCAAGGGGTATGGTTATCTCATCATCTTCAAATTTGATATACCAGTGTGTTCCATCACAAAAGGGCTTATTTTTTGAGCCACCACATCGACACAGTGCCTGATGCTCTTTTGACTGCGGTTTGGAATTATTATAGTCATCCAGCTCAATCCCACCCACGATCCTGTAAGGTCCATCTTTGGTAAGGTTTATCGAGGAATCCCTAACCAGACTGTCATGTTTTTCCCCGCGCACAGAGTAACTCAATGCGCCCGATGGACACATTTCGATAACCCGGATGATCTCCTTAACAGGAGCCCCATTGGGATCGATCCAGGGTTCAACACCCATACGGAAAACCGAAGGCAGATTATCGGTGCAGTAACCGGCGTGAGAACATACGCCCCGATTGTCATGAATGGTTATGCCTTCTCCGACATAGTCATCCAGTCTATCCGGTTGGCGGCCTTCTTTTTTGCTGCTGTCGAAATCGATTTTTGCGTGCGTTCCGTCGCAGTGGGGTTTGCTGCCACTTTTCCCACACCGGCATAAAACCATGGTCTTTGCCGTTTTAGCGGATTCTCCTCTAGATGTTTTTAAACCGGTTACATTGGAAACGACATACGGACCATTTTCTGTGGCTTCTATTTTTGGTTTTCCCTTCTTAGACATTTTTTTGCCTCCTAATCGCAAAACAATCAGGTAATATCCACATCCCCCAT
>DAOVBT010000403.1 GCA_030670375.1 Candidatus Aminicenantota bacterium
CCTTTAATCCCAAAGGAAAATTTATTTCGAGTGTAATGATAGAAGGAGATGCGACCTTCCCCGAAAATCATAATGCTTATATCCTCCATAACAGATCATTCCTGTTGATCAAAACCGGAGAGGATGATTTGTATCGGATCACCCGGTATAAAATGACGGGTTGATAGACCATATAGGCTTACAGGATTTCTTTCAGAGTATTTATGCTGATTTTCGATCCGCTCAAAATCAAAACGACATTTTTCCCCTGGAACCTTTTTTTCTGTTTGATAAAGGCAGCCACAGACAGCACCGCTGCTCCCTCGATCAGGAGGTAGTGTTTTTCCAGTATGATTTTAAGGGCGGATATGATCTCGTCTTCTGTCAGAAGGATAAAATCATCCACCAACTCCTGGCATATCGGAAAAGTGATGGTATCGAGTTCGATCCCTCCGGCAGAGCCATCTGAAATGGTCGGTTTGGACTCCAGATCCAGAATACGTCCGGCCTTTATGGACTCATACATCACAGCCGAATTTTTGGGCTGGCATCCGATAATTGCGATATTTTTGTTTTCTGATTTAAGATAGCCAGCGATTCCGGCTATCAAACCGCCTCCTCCGACCGGCACCAAAACACAGTCAATACCGGGAACCTGTCTGGTCAGTTCGATCCCTATCGTCCCTTGACCTCCGATGATTTGGGGGTCGTTGTAAGGAGGAATATAGGTCAATCCCTGTTTTTCGGCTGTTTGCCGGGCGTGTCTTTCGGCTTTGATGCAGTCATCTCCGAATTTTATGATGTCTGCACCGTAGAGGAGCAAGGAATCGATCTTGGTCGGAGCGGTTATCTCTGGCAGGACAATGGAGCCCCTGAGGCCGAATCTTTTCAATGCCCAAGAAAAGGCGGCCCCGTGATTTCCGGACGAGGCCGTCATCAAGCCTCGTTCTTTTTCCTCCTCGCTGAGGGACAGGATTTTATTCACGGCTCCCCTCAACTTGAACGAACCCGTCAGCTGAAGGTTTTCACACTTGAGATAAACATTACAACTACCTAGATCGCTGAGAAAGAGGGAATGTTCTGCAGGTGTCTCGCGGATGTGTTCGCGGATTCTTTTTTCGGCATCCAGGGTTTCCCTTCTAACTTTTTCTGCCAACGATTTTTGTTTTTCTCTCATTGTTCTTCTTGTTTACTCTTTAATCGCTGTTTCCAATAATAATAAGCCGGGATTCCCAGGGCTTCCACGGGTTTTTCCACCAGCGTGTTCAGCAGGATCCCTTGACCGCTGATGTGTTGTTCCGGTTCTATTTGATTGTGATCGTTTTTGTGTGTTTTCCGCCTTTTTTGCAATCCAGTTTGACGGTCACATTGCCTTTGCCTTCGACCAAAAAGTGATATTCGACCTCGCTTCTGCCGGGCATGCCGTTGTTGAGCTTCAGATTCCCGGGATCTTTCTGATCGATCAAGGAAACATCGCTGTCTGCTGCCCCGCGTCCTCGGAAATAGCGCATGAAACGCCGCGGAATGCCGGCAGGGAGACTTGTTCCTTGGGCTTGTCCGGCTGCCAGTACCTTAATGTTGCCCTCCACAGACAGGATATCCGGGTGCTGGACCTTGTTTTGGATGGCTGCGGCTGACAGGGTCGGCATCAGCCGTTCGTTGTAGAGAGCCACTTTGACCAGATGAAGCCCGGAACCCACTTTTTCCGTACTCACCTTTTTGATGACGGGCAATGGCATTTCCCAGGCATGAAGCAGACAGAAAGCCATATTGCGATGGCACAGTTCCTCGAGAAGCCATGTCGGGGGAACCCGCCCGCTCAACTTTGTCGTATCCCGGTCGATTGTCACTTTGCCGAGCTGGGGATGATCGATCTCGTGCAGGGATATAGCCTTGTTGTCCATATCGATATATTTATCGAAGAACTCTTCCTCTTCTTCGGTGATTTCTCCGTCTTTGTCGAGATCGGCCCTGGACATCCACAGTTCGTTCGAGAAAGAGTAAATCCCGAGCATGTCATAGGTGAAATCGATGAAACCTCCCCAGACAGGGTAGAGGTCGCTCCATATGATGAAGTATCGATAGCCCTCTATGATTTTTTCACCCTTTTGTCCGATCTCGTCCATCACAGCCAAATCACTTCGCGGCAGTTCACCGTGCAGTTGAGTCCCCGGATTGCGCAGGATCATACCGCCTGTGTTATGAAAGGCCTGGGCTCCGGCAATATTCGGATGGGAATAGAAAAAATCGCGAGTGGCCTGGGATTCCATCCAGTAAAACGGATAACTGCCTGCCCCCCGTTGGATGTAATTGGGCTGCCAGTAGGAGCCCCAGTCACGGTTGGGATCATAGCCACCCCCACTGTCCTCGTTGTACCGTCCATCTCCGTCGTTGTCCACACCTTCGCTCCCAATGTATTTGTAATTGCCGATCTCATCCGGTTTGCCTTCGATATTCTTCTTGATAGGAACCAAACGATCACCGATATCGCTCAAACGGTGGGTTCCTTTTCCGGGTTCTACCTTGATGTACATGGCACCGACTTCGCCATCACCGTCAATATCCTCGGGGCCGTCCTCATCGTACAGGCCGTCGCTATCGGCGTCCATAGGGGATTGCCCGGACCGGGCGCTCCCGCCTGTGTGGAGCCACAGGGCGCGGCCATCAGGATTGACAGAGGGAAAAATGTAGAAGACACGCTCATCCACCAGTTGTTTGATATAGTCATTGTAATTGTAGTTTTCCATCAAGTACCAGATGGTGTAGATCCCGATTTCACCACCCTGAACCTCGTTGCCGTGGATGTTGGCATCCATGTACATGGCGCACTTTTCCAACTCGTTTCCTGTATCAGGGTTATTG
>DAOVBT010000325.1 GCA_030670375.1 Candidatus Aminicenantota bacterium
CTTCCTCCCTCTAATTTAGCTTCGAACCCACCGATAGATCTGGACAAAGAAACACTGAGCAAACTCCTCTCAGTAGCTCTGCAAAACGGCGGAGAATTCGCCGAAGTTTATGTGGAATACAACGTATCGAACAGCATCGGTTTGGATGAGAATAAAATTCGAGCTGCATCACGGGGTGTCGACATGGGTGTGGGTATTCGTGTGCTGCAGGGGGAAAAGACGGGCTATGCTCACACGGATGATCTGAGCCCAGAAAAACTTTCAGAAACAGCGCGGATCGCCGGCTTGATCGCATCGGGAAAAATGAAGGAGCAATCCATCAGCCTGAAGGAAAGGAAAATCCCCAATTACTACCTCGTCAAAACTTCACCTGACAGCATCATTCCCAAAGACAAAGCCAAGTTACTCTGGAAGGCCAATTCTGTTGTCAGAGCTTACGACAAGAGAATCACACAAGTTGGAGCCAGCTTCAGCGACATTAACAAAAAAATTATCATCGCCAACACAGAAGGAGTCTATGTTACGGATGATCAAACCATTTCCCGGCTGACCGTGAGGGCAAGCGCCTTTGAAAATGGCAAAAGAAGCCGCGGTTATGCCTACAAGGGGGGAACCCTCGGGTACGAACACTATGATCTCCAGGCAGCAGAAGAGCTTGCCAAAGAGGCCGGGAGAGTGACCATCACCATGCTTCCTGCCGAAGATGCCCCTGCTGGGGAGTATCCGATCGTTCTGGCAAAAGGAGACTGCGGGACATTCTTCCACGAAGCCATAGGGCACAGCCTGGAAGGGGATGGGGCTCGCAGGAAGAGCACATGTTTTTGGGACAAACAAGGAAAAATGATTGCTTCCAAAATTGTCTCGCTGGCTGACGATGGGACCATTCCTGGCAAACGGGGCAGTATCAACGTGGATGACGAAGGAACACCCAGTCAAAATACGGTCCTCATCAAAGACGGGGTTTGCACAGGGTTTTTGTATGACAAACTCAACGCTAAGCTGATGAATACCCAATCCACCGGGAATGGACGGCGTGAATCCTACCAGCACTACCCGATTCCGCGGATGACAAACACCTACCTGATGGCAGGGAAAGACGACCCTGAGGATATTCTGAAATCGGTCAAGACCGGCATCTACATCAAAAATATCGGCGGAGGAAATGTCTCCCCGACAACAGGTCGGTTTGTCTTCTCTGTACCGGAGGGTTATATGATCGAAGACGGGAAAATCACTACTCCCCTCAAGGGAATCCAGCTGATGGGAAATGGCCCGGATGTCTTGAAAAACATCACCATGGTCGGCCCTGACCTGGAAATTTGGGGCGGCGGAACCTGTGGAAAGGCCGGACAAGGCAAACCGGTCTCTGATGGCAATCCAACCTTAAAAGTGGCCAAAATCACCATCGGTGGGGCCAGAATCCGGAGATCATAGGAGTCAATGATGGAATATCAAAAAATAGCCGAAAAGGTTGTCAAAAAGGCGCTTAACCTGGGTGTGGATGAAGCTGAGGCTTATATCGAAAGCAACCGCAACTTCTATCTCCTTGTCCGAAACGGAGATGTGGACACGGTCAAGCAGTCCAGCACGAAGGGAATCGGCCTGACCATCTACAAAGACAAAAAGCTGGGATTTTCCTACACTTCCGACCTTACTGCAGATTCTCTTGAAGAGTTCACAAAAAGAACGATACAGCTCGTTGCGGTTGCCGATTCCAAACCATGGAACGGGCTTCCCGACTATGGAAAGGAAGAAAAACAAAAAGACCTGAATCTGTGGGATCCATCCATCTTTGAGATCGAAGACAGCCAAAAGATCGACATCGCCAAAAAGGTGGAAAAGAGTGCTCTTTCCTACGATAAAAGAATAACAAATTCCAGAGGGGCAGGTTTCCGGGATGCGGAATCTGAAACCATCATCGTCAACTCAAAAGGGATTTCGCGAAGCTTCAAGACAACGAGCGTGTCTTTCAGTGTGTCGGTGATCGCAGGCGAAGGCAACAACATGCAATCCGGTGGGTGGAGCAGCTCCAAAAGACACTTTAAAGAGCTGGCAATTATAGAAGAGGTCGCACAGGAGGCAGGAAAAAGGGCGGTTGAAAAACTCGGGGCAAAACCCGTCCAAACAGCACAAGTTCCTGTTGTTTTTGACCGGTATGTTTCGGGTTCATTCTGGCGTGGAATCCTATCTGCTTTCAGCGGAGACAGTGTGTACAAAAAAACAACCTTCCTGACGGACTCCCTCAACAAACCTGTCGCATCCAAGCTGATCACCATCACGGATAACCCCACCATTCCGCGCCATGTGGGTTCTGTACCATTTGACGGAGAAGGGAAAATCACAAGAGAAAACACGCTTGTCGCAGACGGCATCCTCAAGATGTTCATCTACGATTCGGCGACAGCACTCAAAGCTGGGATTAAAATCAACACCATGGCCAGAAGACGAGGATACAAAGGAACCCCCTATGCTGGCACATTGAATACCATCGTTAAAAACGGGAATGTCAGCCGGGATAAAATTATCCAGGGGATCAAGGAAGGATTTTATGTCACAGGATTAAGAGGTTCAGGTACGGATGTGACGACGGGTACTTTTTCCGTCGGCGCCTCGGGATTCTGGATTAAAAACGGCGAAATCGCTTTCCTGTGGATGGAGTGACTCTGGGCGGAAAAACAGCGGAAATCCTGAAAAACATCGAAGTGATGGCTGATGATATCGATATGAGGGGAAGCTTGAGCAGTCCGTCATTCAAAGTCGCAGAATTGGCGGTAGGGGGCAGAAGATAGGCTCTAATTCGTGATGTAGACGTTCCGGAACACGCAGTTCATCCGGTCAGTCCGGATATCTTCCGGCAAGACATCTTGTGAAAAATAATCGATCGTCTACCTCGTGAATGTCATGCTCAATGTGTCTCCCTTTTTCAATTCAACAGGGTTATCCAGGATCACCATGATTAGGTCTTCTTGGTTTTTAAGCCGGGCTTTAACTTCTTGGGAATTCAACCGGATACTCTGAATCGATTGGAATGCATAATCTCTGGCTACTCCGAACTTTTTGATTTTCAGGTGACCATGTTCCACTGTCAGTTGGGACTGATTCGTTTTCATGTGAAAGCCTCCCCAACCGGTCCCGCTCGACCAAAAGGTGAAAAAATCGCTTTTTTTGATTTTCGGAGAGAATGCCATAAAATGAGTTACGCCATCGTATTGATAACCGGAGAGTGCAAGCATCACAGCCCAACTCGCCATGGCCCGTGCATAATGATGCCCGCATTCGAATTCATCCCAGGGATTGCGGTTAAACCCTCGGTGTCTGTCCCGAACGGCTTTGACAATGGCCAATCCTTCATCGATGTGGCCGGAATAGATGAGGGAAGCGGCTACCTGATATTCGATGCCCGTCCAGACCTCATCGGAATAAACAAACGGCAGGGCCGGCCGCTTGCCCTTAGGCCAGGAACAAAGCAGGAGCCCGGCCTCATCGTTCAAGGCATAGACTCTCTGCACATTAGAAAAATCATCGAGTCTTTTTCGGAAGTTGTACCGGAAGATCGATTCCATGGC
>DAOVBT010000264.1 GCA_030670375.1 Candidatus Aminicenantota bacterium
ATGCCATAGTATCCCCTTCCCAAACCAAGAACTCCAAACAGCGGAAAACGGAGTTCCACATTGGCGATGGCCAATTTGCTTCCGAATAACTGCGCATAAACATCATTCTCATCTACACCGAAAGAGGATGAATTGTATCCCCGGAGCATAGTCTCATAGCCCAAAAACAACGGATAAAAACGGCTGTCTATGGCATTCTCCCCGTAACGGCCATAGTGCATGATGCGGAAAGCAAGCGTGAACGGCCGCACGGGCATGAAGTACCGGCGATAATCGGCAAGAAACGAGGAGAAATTCAAATTGCCGCCAAAATAAGGCGTAAATTCGATGCGGTAGCTCTGTCCAAGAATAGGTGCTGTGGCCCCGAAAAACGAGCTGTCATACACATAAGCTGCCGTGAAAAATCCATAATACAGACTATCCGGAGCATCCAATTCCTGCTTTATCTTATCAATAAAGAATCCATCGAGCGTGTAAGCCCGCGTGCGGACTTCTTGTTGATAATCGATAAACCGGTATCCTGCAGACAGTTCGAATCGGCGGGATTGATTGAAAGGATAGAAGGCAAAAATCGATGCTTGATAATTGACCTGGCGAAAGATGTATTCCTTTTCGAGAAGAGCCGTCTGTCCGAAATAATCCCCGTATCCCATTGAAACTCCACCATACACATAAGGAATCCGCTGCACAACAGCTCCCCAGTTTAATCTTTTCCTCGTGTTCTGGTACCCAGCCAACAGGGCCGAATCCTCTACGCGGCTGTTTATCTGAACCATGGTGAATAAATTATGATAGCCGAGCATATCGGAGAAGTTGAGCGTGATACCTCCTCCAGCGTACATCCCGAATCGGTCTGTGCCCACTGCCACCTGAGCCGGACTGACATAATCCAGGGCCAACTTCGGCTTGTAATCGGAAATTTCAAAATCGGCTTCTTCAGGTAATCCATACATCGGATTGTTGAGGAGGGCGATCACCTCTCCTTCACCCTTTTTTCTCGGCGGGAGCAAGGACGGCAAGATATCTCCAAAATCACCATTTGGTTCTTCCCCTGAAAGGAGTTCAAAAGAATCGATGGCGTAAATGCTGTAATTGCTTTCCGAATAGACGCTGTAAGCCATATGGCCGGAATCTTGTGCAATCGAAAGGGCGGGACTTTGAGCCATGATTCCGCTTACGCCAGTGAAGAGATTTGTCACTTGGGATATTTCCTCACTGGTAAGATCGACTCTGTACACATTGGAAATGCCATTACGATCGGACATGAAAAAAAGGCTTTTCGAATCAGGAGCCCATTGAGGATTGATATTTTTCGCCCCGAGAAATCCGCGGATCTTCTCGATATCGCCCGTGTCGGGATCCAACAGGGCCATCTGAAAATCCCCTATGTTGAGAATCGAGAGATCACTGGAAAAGCGGTCGGTGACAAAGGCAATGGCGCGGCCATCTGGAGACCAAGATGGATACAGGTCGGAAAAAGGATCGTCTGTCAGCTTTTTCAACTCTTCGGTTTCAAGATCTAACAAGAAAATATCCGATAATCCGCCATCAAGAGCAGAAAAGGCGACAAAACGTCCATCCGGAGACCAGGTCGGGTTCAATATCTCTCCCAATTCCTTGAAAACGACCTCTTTCTCTCTTTTGCCGGTTTTTGTGTTGACAACAACAAGAACAGGCTCACTTTTTGTTATGCCGCCAAAAACGAACCGCTCTCCCTTGGAATCCCAAGAGCCGGAGGAATTCAGGAACTGCAAACTGTCAAAATGAGGATCTGTAGCTGTTTTTACCAATCGGTGAATGATTTTTCCCGTCTTTGCATCGGCCAGATACATATCGATCGAAAACAGATCTCGGCTTGAAAGGAAAACGATTTGGCTTCCATCCGGGCTGAGAGCAGGCGAAACATTCAGTCTATTTTCTTTGGTCGCCTTAAAAAGAGGACGGCTGTTTTTTTCGACAAGCCGGGTTTTTTCGGCGATCGGATTATATGTATCATTCATGGCCTGGTGCCATTCCTTTGTCAATGTCTCGAAGTTCACATTCAAAACCCTCTGCATCGCAGACTCCAAATCTCCCATACGGCTCACTTGTTTCATCAGAGATGCCACCGCTTCATCCCCATACTTCCCGGTAATATAAGCCCAGAGTGACTGACCATACCTGTAGGGAAAATACTTATAAGGATCTTCGAGCTTTTTAATGGTGGGGAGTTCTTTCCTCTGCGTTACATCTCGCATCCACATGGCTGTGTTGGGATCGATAGAACCGATGGACAAGTATTCGGCCAGACCTTCAATAAACCACAACGGAATACGCGACATCCCAGAACTAGCTCCGGCATAACTCGAACGATCTTGGGAAGTGAGATCATACTGGAACGCATGAACAAGCTCATGACCGATCACGCGATCGGTTGCTGAGAGGGAGCCTCCAACCGGAAGAATGATCCGCCTTTTGAAAGACTCGGTTACTCCTCCTGTTCCTTCCCCGATGACCCCAGAGATCGTGGTTGTTTGCTGGAAGTGGGAAGAGCTTGCGTATAAGATCAGGGGCTGGCGGCCTTTGAGCTCATGGTTAAAAATCCGTGAGAAACGAGCATACCAACGTTCAGCCATCCGAGCGGCCAGTTGAGCCGATTCTTCCATCTCAGGATAAAAATAAACATCGAAGTGCTGTGTCTTCAGGATTTTAAAATCGAACTTGTCATACTGCACCTTGTTCTGTCCAAAATATTGGGCATGAACTGGAGAGGCCAAAAAAGCAAATCCTATAGAGATAATTGTGAATATCACGAATAACCTTGAAATTTTACGGGCAAACATCTTATCCCTCCAAAGTGTATGTTGTTTCATTTCCTATATATCCTACATGTTTAATAACTTCTAATGGTACAAAAAAGTTGCAACACTTATCAGACAATACAAACATGTTAATCTATTCCATTCAGTCATTCAATGGCGACTATTTAGATGAACGAGCAAAAAACATGCCAAACTGTTCTCTCCCTTTTTCAGGAAGCAAGAACTTGAGGTGTGTATCGATTACAGGTCATCTGTCCTCAAAAAATCATTTGAAAAAAGAGGCCGTTGTTGTAAAATTCTGCTGTTGCCTGCGGATATGAAAACTATGATATTATCCAAGACATGGTTTTTATTTTTTGTTTGGACACTTTTCTTAACCATTGTCTCTGTCGACTCAGCACAGGAGAAACCAGTTATGCTTTTTAAGATCGCCGAACTCAGGAGCGGTCTGAAACTGAGATACACCCTTTCTCTTCCCCGCCGTTATTCCCCCACAGCATCTTATCCTCTTGTGGTCGCACTCCATTACGGCGGCAAGGTCACGCCATTCTACAGCAAAGGTTTCATGACTTCTCTTGTGGAACCTGCTCTTGAAGATCTGGAAGCGATTATCGTCGCACCGGATTGTCCCTCTAAAGGATGGACAAATGCCGTCAGCGAATCGGCTATCCTGGAATTGATCCTCCTCCTGATGGAGGAGTACAATATCGACTCCGATCGCACTGTTCTCTTGGGATACAGTTTGGGAGGTTCGGGCACATGGCATATGGCTGCACGACATCCCAATCTTTTCTCCGCGGCCATTCCCATATCCGCCCCTGCTGATATTTCCACAACTCCCATCATCAAAGATGTCCCTTTGTACATCATCCACGGAGGACAGGACGAGCTCTTCCCCGCTAGGGAGGTTAAATTACTTTGTGAAAAGCAAAAGTCCGGCGGCGCTGAAATAGAACTGAAAATCGTCATGGGCGCGAGCCATTACCAATTGGCCCGGTTCATCAGCCCTCTCAAAGCCACCATTCCCTGGATCAGGAAGATTTGGGAAGACCGATAAGAGGAGGCCTATAGAAATGGATGTTTTTGCTACAAACTTCCAAACACTCGACTGGGTGATCGTCTGCGTCTATATCTGTATTCCGGTTGTGATCGGGATAATCGTCAAAAAATATATCCGGCAATTGAGCGATTTCATATTGGCGGGCCGTTCACTTAAGCTATTCATCGCCATAGCGACCCTCACAGGTACAGAACTGGGTTTGGTAACGGTCATGTACAACTCCGAGTTAGGATTTAAACACGGATTTTCGGCCTTCCATGTGGGAATCATCGAAACCTTCTGTATCCTGGCCATC
>DAOVBT010000263.1 GCA_030670375.1 Candidatus Aminicenantota bacterium
TAATCTGCCTAGGTGATGTCAACCGTCCTGTGGAAAAATGTCCAACAGGGGAATGTAAGATATTGTTTGATTTTTATCGTGTAATATAAGATAAACTGTAGGGTGCATATATTTGATTAAGGGGTTAAAACAAAAAAATGAAAGTAGCTATCAAGGAAGTCAAATCTCGAAAGGATTTAAAAAAATTCATATATCTTCCCGAAAAAATCCATGCAGACCACAAAACTTGGATTCATCCGATTTATATGGATGAATGGACTTATTTCGATGCTAGAAAGAATAAGGCTTTTTCCTACAGCGATACGATCCTGTTCCTTGCTTATAAAGGAGACGAAGTCGTGGGCCGGATCATGGGGATTATCAACTCGCGATACAACGAGTATAAAAAGGAAAAAACCGCTCGATTCGGATACCTGGAAACATGGGAAGACGAAGAAATCACCGGAGCTCTTTTGCAGACTGTGGAGGATTGGGCCAGGGAAAAAGGAATGACGAAAATGATCGGGCCCTACGGATTCACAGATCAGGATCCCGAAGGATTTCTGATCGAGGGTTTCGAAAACCACGCAACCATCGCTACCTACCACAATTTCGATTGGATGCCTCGGATGATCGAAAAACTGGGATACGCCAAAGATGTGGACTATTTTGTCTACAAGCTGGACGTGCCCAAGGAAATACCGGAGTTTTACAAAAAGATCCTTGAGCGGGTAAAAAGAAAGGGGAATTTCGAGCTCGTCGAGCTCCGCAAAAAAAAGCAGATCAAAGCCTGGATCATCCCTGTCCTTGATCTGATGAACGAGTGTTACATCGAGAGCAACATTTATGGATATACACCACTGGACAAGCAGGAAATGATGGACTTGGCCAAGCGGTATTTGCCGGTCCTGAACCCGCGATTTGTCAAAGTCGTCACGAAAGATGGGGACACCGTGGCATTCGTCGTCGGTATTCCGGATATGACCGCAGGAATCAAAAAAGCCAGAGGGAGATTGCTACCTTTCGGATTTCTGAAGATCCTCCGTGCTGCCAAAAAAACAAAACAGTTGGACTTATTGCTCGGTGCCGTTAAGGAATCCTATCGAGGTCGTGGGTTGGATGTCCTGATGGGAGTCGGGATGATCATGTCCGCTCAAGAGGCTGGTTTTGAGGTGATGGACACCCACCATGAATTGGAATCCAACGTGAAGGTCCGCGGCGAAATGGTAAAGATGGGGGGAAAGTTATATAAAAAGTACCGTGTTTACCAGAAAAGGCTTTAATTTCTATGAGTTCATAATCCCGATAAGATCCCTTCCCTGTAGAGCTGGTTGGAATCTTTGACCGGAAACGGCGAGGTTTGGATGGCCGTGATGGCGCGCCTCACTTCTTCGAGCATCGCGGGTTTGTCTTCGGGAAGGCTTCCGGCGACTCCGCGGTAGATTATGTTTTGTCCCGCCCAGAGGTAGTTGGTCAGGTGGTCGCTGGCCAAATAACAGTTTTCGAGATCCAGGTTTTCCAAAAACATCTCCACTTCTTTGAGTCTTTCCCGCGGCGGGGTTAGCTCGAACTCGCCATGCCTGAGCTTGTCATCTAGAGGAGTCCCGTGCTGGATGGTTAGTGCCCTCAGGCGAATAAAATCTGGACGGGCCAAATTCAGGACCCGAGCGCTTTCTGCTGCGTGTTCTTTCCATCTGTCTTTACCCCCGGCCCCGCTGAGGAGATAAAAAGAAATTTCGAATCCTGCTTTTTTGGCTTTTTGTCCTCCGATTGCCATTTGCCGAGGAGTGGCGCCTTTGCACAGCCGTTCAAGAATGACGGAATCGCCCGATTCCAGACCGAGGTGAAGGCGATCCAACCCGGAGCGTCTCGTTGCCACCAAAAAATCCATCTTGTTTCTGAGGATGGTTTTAGCGCGGGCATAGGAGGTTATCCGTTGCACTTCCGGGAATGTTTTCCGGATAAAAGCGACGATCTCCGGCAGGTCCTTGTGGACGAGGTTGTCGCTGTCCCCTAGGAAAATGGTCGTGGTTTTCCCGTAAATCTTCCTGGCTAGCAACACATCCTGCTTGAGCTCATCGAGGGGCTTTTGTTCGAACGTCAGATGTTTGTACATCGTACAAAATGTGCACCGGTTCCAAGGACATCCTCGCGTTATTCGGATGAGAGCGCTTTGGGCCTCGTTTGGAGGCCGGAATGGAGGAAAGTCGTAATAATCGTAATCGGGCATTTGTATTCTTCCAGGCGGATATTAGTCTACCTTTTTTCGCCCTGATTTCCAATCCTTTCGAGTTTATATACATCTTAATGTTGTATGGGACGGGTTGGCTTGAGTGGGGCGCTTCGAATCGTGAATAATCCAGGTTACATGAATACACAGTTTTTTTATCTGGTATATATAGTGTAGAATGAAATTGCCATAAGGAGAAAGGAAAATGGAACAAACCCTAAAACCCGATAAAAAACTCATGACCAAACAATGGGGCATCCTGCTTGTCCTGTCGTCATTGGTCATTTTGATCGCCCTGCTTTTTCAGTTGCTGCTTCCTTTGTCAGACGATGTGACATCCGAGGAGGTCTCGGCTTTGGTCTGGCCGATTGCCGCAGGTGTTATATTTGTGTTGCTGGTTATTGTCGGCCCGATACTGGTTATCTGGGTCAAGAACTTGTCCTACATAATCGGGGAAGACAAAATCACCATCCATAAAGGAATTTTGACAAAAGTGCAGAAAAATATTCCATATCGTGCTATTACCGATTTTGTTGTTAACCGCTCGATTTTCGATCGTTTTCTTGGAATTGCATCCATCCGGATCCAAACAGCCGGACAATCTCAAACTCCTACAGGTTACGAAGGAAACATCGCGGGAATGGTTGATTGGAAAGGATTGTATCAAACATTACGGGACCGGCTTAAAAGGCTGCACCCCGTTTCTGAAGCTCTTGCTACCAGAGAACCCGCATCCTATGCGACAGAAAGAGATTTTCTTGTTCAGATTTTGGATGAGCTCAAAGCCATCCGTAAAGCCATGGAAAAGTAAAAAGGGACAGTGGTCATTCCCCGTCGAGAAAAAAACCTTCCAGCTTTTGCAAGCCGTCGAGGGCACTCTGCCCGAGGGTGATCCGAAGAACCCGCCTTTTTCTCTGTTGGAGAGCGCGGTAATCCCCCATAGACTGGGCTTCGATCAAGGCGGCAAATGTGTAGTCCGTTTCCGGGACGGGCATATCCTGTTCCGGCTCATCGACAACTTGAATGGCGAGAACGGTGTTTGGCCCGCCTTTGTGGAGCTGCCCGGTCGAGTGGAGGAAACGCGGGCCGAATCCCAGAGTTGTTGCCAAACGGGTGCGTTTTAAAAGCGCGTTTCTCACGCTCTGGAGAGCCAGCGTGATTTCTGGGGTGGGTGGGAGGTAAGCTTGTACAGCGACGTAATCACCGGGCGTGGCTTTTGAGAACAAGCCTTTGATCGCGGTTGCACATGCCTTTTCCTCTCCAATCGAGACGCCGTCGAAGGGGCCTTTGGCTGTTTCCGTTGCTTCTTTGCCCTTTTCCATGGCTGCCCGGGTCAAATCTTTGGCCAGCTGCACGTCCGGCTGGTTGAAGGGGTGGATGCCGAGCACCACTCCGGCAGAGGCTGTGGCAAGTTCCCAGCGGAAGAGCTCCAGCCCCAAGTCGAGTTTTTCTTTCAAAACGATCCGGATCGTGGGATGACCGGAAGCTTCAAGTTCGAGGAGACGCCTTTCCAATTCGGGACTATGCTCTTCTTCCAAGAAAAGTCCTACAAAAACTCTATCCTGGCCGTAGATTTCCGCCGGGACAAACGGTTCTTCCACGATCGGAACGATCCCCTTTCCCTGTTTCCCCGTGCTTTCGGCGAGAAGCTGTTCCAACCAGGCTGGGACACCATCAAGAGAAGATGTGGTCCAGATGGTGAGTTTATCCCGGTGTTGGGCCAGTTCTCCCAAGGCCGCACCTAAAATGAACCCCTGGGCTTTTTTTTCTGACCCAGGAGGGCGGCTGTTTTCGATCGCGATCCGCCCCTTATCGAGAAGCGTTCGAATATCCATTCCGATGAGGGCTGCCGGGACCAGCCCAAATTCTGTGAATGCCGAGTAACGTCCTCCCACATCGGGGGACGGGAGGAATATCCTTCGGAACTTTTTTTCCTTAGCTAGCCGCTCAAGAGACGAGCCT
>DAOVBT010000175.1 GCA_030670375.1 Candidatus Aminicenantota bacterium
GTATATTCATTTATGTATTATAATCCTGAAACGGGAATTGGATGCATTGGAATGTGTAATAGCAGAATAAATAGTTTTGGTGAAATTCGTAGTACTGTTGCAAATTATGAAAAACGATTAGGAGTTTTAATACAATCAAAATAAATCTTAAAACCTTTGGGTTATGACCTCAATGACGGATAAAGAGAAAGGAACTCTTATCGATGTTTTTGATTCTTAAGGCAAATATATCGATCATTTCTATCTAGAGTTTCCGGAAAATATGGTACGAGGATACCATGGCAATACGGCAATGGATATCTCGGAAGATTTCCTATACACCATTGAACAGGATGATGAGGGAACCTATGCCATAAGAAAATATAAAATTAAAGATAAGAATTGATATATTCAGCAGCCAAAAATCCAGGAATTTATGCTTAATGCTATATGCGACACGGTCGGTGTACGGATCCGCGATCTCCCGGGTTTTTCTTGACAAAATTCTTTTCTTTTGATTATCTTGCTATGCAATATCAATGATTACAGTCATTCAGGTGATAAGCACCCCAATTCATGAATGCCTTTAGGGAGAGTGGCTCATGGCAAAAACAAAAATGTTATGCCCTTTTTCAAACCAGCTCTGTCGAGATTGTCCTCAGTATCGTGGTAGACATTATTTCCTTTGTTTTCACACCAAATATCGGGGATATCTGGGGGAGTCTGGAAAAAAATTCAAGCCTCGATCGTGGCAGACAGAACCAAATCCTACGTTTGAAATGCCTTCGCCATTGCCTCCCAGTCCCAAATGGCTCACTTTCAATGAATATGTGGAAAGGAAAAGGAAATGATACATAATTTTAATTATCGGCGAGCTACATCGGTAGAGGAAACTCTCGGCCTGCTCGAAAAGTGCAAGGAAGATTACAAGATCATATGCGGAGGACAATCCTTGCTCATTCTCATGCGCCAGGGATTGGTGGCCCCGGAGAATCTCATCGATATCAAAAGCGTTAAAGAAATGAGCTATATCGATTATGATCCAAAGAATGGTTTGAAGATCGGCGCTGCAACCATCCATAGAGAAATAGAAAAATCCCCGTTGATTAAAAAATATTACCCTGTGCTGGTAGAGATGGAAAAGAACCTGGCCTCTGTTCAAACCCGCAACTGGGGCACGATCGGAGGTAACCTGGCTCATGGAGATCCTGCAGGCGATCCAGGTCCTATTCTCATCGCCTCGAACGCCACGGTGAAAATGGCCAGCCTGGAAAGAGAACGCATCCTGCCCCTGGAGGATTTTTTTATCGATATCTTCGAAACTGCACTCGAGGAGGGAGAACTCCTGACCGAAATCCAGTTGCCGATTTTACCTAAAAAAACAGCTGTGGCCTACGAGAAGTTCAGCATTATCAAAAACCAACAGGGAATTGTTTCGGTCGCCGTATCGATTACCATAGATGAGGACGCAGTCAAATGCAAGGACGCCCGGATCGTTCTTGGCGCTGCTGCTGCGATTCCTCTTCGCGCAAAGGAAGCAGAACAGATGTTGATAGGGAAAAAAATCGATACAAAACTGCTCGCAAGTGTCGGCAAAAAGGCGTCAGAAGAAAGCGATCCTGTCAGCGACATCCATGCCACCGAGACATACCGGCGATTTCTGGTCAAAACTCTGACAACAAAGGTAGCGAAAAAGGCCTGGGAACTAGCAAAGGCCGCCAACTGACTTGGAGGTACCCACCTATGAAAAAGAAGTTATTGCATCTGACAGTCAACGATGAATACCACGAGCTTTACATCAGTCCGAAGAAACTCCTGGTGGAAATCCTGAGAGATGAATTGGGATTAACGGGAACGAAAAGAGGGTGTAACACGGGAGCTTGCGGGGCTTGCACGGTTTTGCTGGACGGGGCTGCGGTCAAATCCTGTTCGATATTGGCGATGCAGGCCGATGGCGCAAAGGTGACCACGGTCGAAGGCCTTGCGGATGGAGCGGAACTTACGCCTCTTCAACAGTCTTTTCTCGACCACGGCGCTTTTCAATGCGGTTTTTGCACATCCGGGATGTTGATGTCGGCCACAGCGTTTCTGCAAGAGGACCGGGCCACAAAAGATATAAAAGAAGGGATCCAGGGAAATATCTGCCGCTGTACGGGCTATAACAGCATCCTTCGAGCCATCAAAGCCGTCGCTGAAGGCAAGTACAAGGAGGAGGGACGATGAAAAAGTACACCGTCATCAATACACCTGTTCATAACATCGACGGGATCGCCAAAATCACCGGCCGGGCAAAGTACACCTTCGACATCACTCTCCCTCGAATGCTGCACGGGAAAATCTTGCGAAGCTCCTATCCGCATGCAGAAATTCTCAATATCGACACATCAAAAGCGGAACGCCTGAAAGGTGTCAAGGCCGTCCTAACCGGAAAAGATACGCTGGGCCTAAAACAGGGAATATGGAGGCGCTTCAAAGAGCTCTGCGATGAAGAAATACTGGCGCGGGACAAGGTCCGCTATATCGGCGAACCTGTGGCAACGGTGGCCGCTATCGATGAGGATACAGCCGAAGAAGCGCTCGATTTGATCGAGGTGGAATACAAGCCCTTGCCCGGCGTGTTCGAACCGCTCGAAGCCATAAAAGAAGGGGCTCCTCAGCTCCATGAGCAAGCCGAAAGAAATATCAACGTCACGCGCCACATCGAATGGGGCGATGTGGATGATGGATTCCAAAAAGCGGACTATGTCCGTGAAGATTGGTTCCGGTGTTCTTCTCAAGCCCATGTGTGCATGGAGACCCATTGTGCAGTGGCCGACTACACACCGGAAGGCAAACTGACCGTCTATACCTCCACCCAATCTCACTATTACATAAAAGTCTTGCTGGCCGAGATACTCGGCCTGAGAGAGAACGATGTGAGAGTGATTTCCAGGTATACCGGAGGAGGCTTCGGGAGCAAATTCGAACTGGATTCTGCCCAGTTCTGCAGCTCGCTTCTTTCCATGAAGTTATGTCAGCCTGTAAAAATCGTGCTCTCTCGCGAGGAAGAGTTCACGGCCACCAAACGGCGGACACCCATGTTCTATTATGTCCGGAGCGGGGTCAAAAAAGATGGGACCTTTCTGGCAAAAGAGGCCCGCGTGTTCACCGAAGGCGGCGCCTACACGGCCATGGGGGCAACAGCTCTTTATCTCACAGGCTTTTTCCAATCTTTCCCCTACGTGTGGCCCAGTTACCGGTATGACGGATACAGGGTTTACACCAATACCGCGCCGACTTCGGCGATGCGGGGATTCGGGGCCCCTCAAGCCACCTTCTGCGCAGAGACTCAGATCGACCTTATCGCGGATGAACTGGGGATCGATCCGATAGAGATCCGGCGCAAGAATGCCATGTATCCCGGTTATGAGGTTCCCGGGCAGGCCACAATCCAGAGTTGCGGTCTCGACCAATGTCTTGACAAGATAGACGGGTGGATCAAATCGCGAGGAGAGCTTCCTCGCCATCGCGGGATCGGCATTGCCGCATACGGTTTCATGTCAGGGGGGATATTCAACTGGTTCGATACTCCCTATGCCTTTTCTTCTGCCGTTATTCAAATCAACATCGACGGGAAAGTCGACCTGTTCGTCGGATCTCAGGATATGGGTCAAGGATCCAACACCACGATGGCCATGATCTGTGCCGAGGAGCTGGGGGTAAAATTCGAGGATATTCGGCTTCATATGGGTGATACGGAAAATTGTCCGGTAGATCTGGGAGCATGGGGAAGCCGCGAAACGCTGATGCAAGGGAATGCGGTCAAAATGGCGGCTTCCAAGGCCAAGCAGCAGATCCTCGAGTTCGCAACGGCGAAGCTGTCGCCGAATATCGTGTATGACCTGGACATAAAGGATGGCTGGATCCATCTCATCGCGCGTCCGGAGAGAGGCCTTTCCTATTATGATGTCGTCAAAGAAGCCATCCGTGGAAAGGAGGGGCAGCCTATTATCGCCAGAGGGCATTATACGCCTCACCGCAAAGGAATGATCTCCCCGGCATACAGTTTTGGCGTTCAGGCCGTCGAGGCCGATGTCGATCCCGAAACAGGCAAAATAACACTCAAGAATTGTGTGACCGCTCATGACTGCGGGCAGGTGATCAATCCCTTAGGTGTCAAGGGTCAGCTCGAAGGGGCCATGGCCATGGCTGCGGGTTACGGCTTCACCGAAGATCTGCCCATGGATGAGGGGAAAATCTTAAATCCGAATTTGGTCGACTACATGCTTCTGCGGGCAACAGAAATGCCGGAGACAGAGGTGATGGAAGTGGAAACTTACGAGCCTGAAGGGCCCTTCGGAGCTAAAGAGGCGGGAGAAGGCCTCACCAACCCGACAGCCGGTGCGCTGAGCAATGCGGTGTTTCATGCCACAGGAATCAGCATCAAGAATCTTCCGATCACGCCGGAAAAAGTGTTCAACGCGCTGAAAGAGAAAAAGAAGAAATGACGAAGGAGGTACGAGCGTGAGCTACCAGTGTCCCGTATGTGAAAAAATATGGCCCGATACCATGGAGTTGGCCCGTCATGTGTTCGGAGTGGGTGACCAAGCCCATAAGGATTGGGTCAATTCGAAGGGGATGAATTTTATCGAACTCTTGCTTATCCAAACCATGGAGCCCGGCAATAAGGGCTACAAGACATTGGCAGAGCTTCTCGAGAGAGAGGCCAAAAAGGTGGACTAGGAAAAACAAAAACATCTGAAATCACGGAGGGAAACATGATCATAGAAGGCAAGTTCACGTTAAAGGCCCCGATCCAGATGCTTTGGGACACGTTGCTGGACCCGGAGACGTTGCGTTCTTGTATCCCGGGTGCAGAAAAGATAGAACGCCTGGATGAAAAAACTTATGATTGTGTCATCAAACAAAAAGTCGGGCCCATCGCCGTCAGGTTCAAGTTTAAAAACATCTTGTCCAAACTCGATCCTCCGAATCATGTGGAAATGGAGGGCGAAGGAGAAGACATAGGCAAGGCTGGCCGTTTCACTCAGAAAACAAGCATTGATTTGAAGGAGAATGAAGGGGGTGAGGTGGAGATCTCCTACAGGTGCAATGCGAACATTGTCGGGAAGCTAGCTATGTTTGGCGATAGGATTTTAAAGACCAAAGCCAAAAAACTGGAGGCGGAATTTACCAGCGCATTGAAGGAAAAACTCAAAAGCGTCGTATCGCATCCTTAATATTCTCTTTCATCAACAACTGTTCGGATATGGATATAAATTGTTCAAATCTGGACACCTCCTGTTTTACATGCATTAGCAAATCTCATACGATGTCATTGGTATGTTTTTTGCAGCTAAATACAATAGATTAAATG
>DAOVBT010000095.1 GCA_030670375.1 Candidatus Aminicenantota bacterium
ATCCCTGTTCATTCAGTTTGAAAAACCGGGTGATTAAGCGAGAGTATCCCATCCAGAGTCCAAAAAGGATCAAGATAGCAAGAAGACTCAAAAGGAGGAATTCGGCGAGTTTGATTGTGGGTGTGTGGTTCTGGATGGTGAACTGGCCGATCTGGTTGTAGAAAAGGTATGTATAGCTGAGGAGAAAGGCAAAAATGATTAAACAGGGTATGAGTACATAATAGCGTATCGCTTTCATTCTATTTGCCCCATAATATCAAATCTTCTGCCGAATTTCTTGTCAATTAAAGAATATGTCTGTGGATTGGTTTGATAAGCTTTCATTTTGTGTGGTATTTTTTTTGACCGTATTCCCTTGATGGGCGCGATAACAGTTTCTGCCTTTAATCCGATGCGAAAAATGTGATATCATTAAAACGATGCAGATATCAGCCGTCATCATCACCTACAATGAGGAAAAACGCCTCGAGCCGGCTCTGAAAAGCCTTGCAGGCATTGTTGATGAGATCATCGTGGTGGACAGGTACAGCGATGATGATACGATAAAGTTGGCCAGAAAGTATACCGATCATGTGTTCCTACGAAAATGGACCAACTTTGCGGACCAAAAGAATTTTGCAAACAATAAGGCCAAATTTCCATGGATTCTTTCTCTGGATGCCGATGAAAGGCTCTCCCCTAAGCTGAAAGACGATATCACGAGCCTTAAAAGCCAGGAGCCCGAGTGTTCCGGTTTTTCCATGCCGCGCCAGGTTTTTTATCTCGGCCGTTGGATTCGCCACACGGTTTGGTATCCCGACCGCAAGATCCGTCTCTTCCGCAAGGATAAGGCCCGGTGGGAAGGGAAATATGTGCATGAGGATTTGGTGATCGAAGGGGAAATCAAAGGATTCTCAGGGCCTCTCTACCATTTCACCTACAGAAATATCGCCGATCACATGAGGAGAATCAATACCTTTTCCGACCTCGGGGCCCAAAAGCTGTACGCCAAAAACAAAAAATGCCACTGGTATCATCTGGCAGTTCTTCCTTTTTTCCGGTTTGTGAAATCTTATTTTTTAAAAGCAGGTTTTCTGGATGGATTTGCAGGATTTGTAATTTCATTGCTGGATGGGTACACGGGTTTTGTCATCTATGCCAAGCTCAAGGAGATCTGGAAAATAGGAGAAAGAATTGAGCCTTTTCCAAATTGATGCGGGCAAAGAATGGAGAGAGGGGCAGCGGCAGTCTTTTTTCCTGGCTAAGGAGCTGAAGCGAAACGGCTATTCCTTCCAGTTTGTCGTTCAGCCCGGAAGTCCCCTCCACAAAAAAGCGACCGATGAAGGACTTCCCGTTCTTCCTCTGAAGATATTGAGCAAGGCAGATGCCCTATCCATCTTGCAGCTTTCCCTTGCTATGAAGCGGAAGAAATGCCGGCTGGTCAATTACCAAGATGCCCACTCGGTGGCCCTGGGATCTGCGGCGGCTTCTCTGGCAAAGGTCCCGATTAGGGTGATTTCCAGGCGGGTCGATTTTCCGTTGAAAAAAAATATGTTGTCCCGGCGAAAATACACCAAAAATGTCGATGCCATCATCGCGATTTCCGATGGCGTGAAAAACGTGCTCGTGGAAGGTGGAATCGATGCGAAGCTCATCCGTGTCATACCCGACGGGATAGATTTCGCTCCGTATGAGGACAAGACCTCGAGGGATTATCTACGCCATGAGCTTTCTTTCGCTCCCGATGATTTTCTGGTCGGCATCGTGGCCCAGCTTTCCGATGACAAGGGTCACGAGTATTTAATCCAGGCTTCTAAACATTTAAGAGAACACACTCCCAAAATCAAAATCATCATTGTGGGAGAAGGCCCGTTGCGGCTGGAATTGAACAAGCAGGTGGAAGAAATCCAGGGAGAGGACATGGTGTTCTTTTTGGGATTCCGAGAGGACATCCCGCAAATCTTCAATTCTCTGGATGTTTTTGTTCTCTCCTCCGATCATGGGGGCCTTGGCAGCATCATCATGGATGCCATGGCCTGTCGTCTGCCGATCGTGGCCACGCGAGTGGGCGGGATCCCGGAAGTGATCGATCATCAGAAGACCGGGTTGCTGGTGCCTCCTCAAAGGCCCAAGTCTCTGGCTAAAGCCATACTCAAGATGTATGAGGACAGAGAATTGGCTCATCGACTGGGACAGAAAGGGTATGAAGAAGTGTTTCAAAAGTTTTCGGCAGAGTCCATGGCGTCGAAAGCCATCGATTTGTATGAGGAATTGGCAAAGAAAAAGGGAGTCAAACTTCTGAGAGCCGGATAACCATCAAGAATGAAAATCGACAAGATCGAGCTCGTACTTTGCAACCTTCCGTATGTTCATTTTTTTGAAACCAGCTTTGGACGGGAAGAGGAGCGAACATTTATCCTTGTTAAGGTCTTTGCCGAAGGGATATGCGGCTATGGAGAAGTTGTGGCGGATAAGGCTCCGTTGTACAGCTATGAAACCACGGAGACGGCATGGCTGATGCTGAAGGATTTTTTGATACCGCTCGTTTTTCAGAAATCTCTGGGTGATCCTGAAAAATTTTATGATGAAGCCAGAATATTCAAAGGACACCCGATGGCCAAAGCCGGTTTAGAACTGGCATTGTGGGACCTTGTAGCCAAGCAGAAGGACCTACCGCTGTGGAAACTTTATGGGGGATCACAGAAGGAGATTCCCTCCGGTGTCTCCATTGGGATCCAGGATTCCCAGTCCCAACTTATCGATAGGATCCAGGCATTTCTGGAAGAGGGGTACCAGAGGATCAAACTCAAGATCAAACCCGGTTGGGATGTTGTGATCTGCCAAAAAGTGAGGGAGAAATTTCCTGAAATCCGGTTGCAGGTGGATGCCAACGGCGCCTACAGCCTGGACGATAAAAAAACACTAAAAGAGCTGGATGAATTCGGCCTTGAGATGATCGAACAGCCTTTTGCACCCTATGATCTATGGGACCATTCCCGATTGCAAAAAGAAGTGCAAACGCCCCTGTGCTTGGATGAGAGCATAACAAGCGCGGAGACGGCAAGAAAGGCGATCGAGATGGGAAGCTGCCGGATCATCAACATCAAGGCCGGAAGAGTGGGCGGTATCATCGCATCGCATAAAATCCATGATGTTTGCCAGGAGAATTCTCTGCCTGTTTGGTGTGGGGGAATGCTGGAGTCGGGAATAGGGCGAGCCCACAATATCCATCTTGCTACTCTCCCCAACTTCAAGTTTCCACATGATCTTTCTGCCAGCAAACGGTATTATACCGAGGATTTGATCGAGCCCCCAATCGACATCACACCTCAGGGGACCATCAAAGTCCCCGATCTTCCTGGGATCGGAGTTTCGCCGCAGGAGAAAAGGATCCAGAAAGCAAGCCAGATGAAAGAGATTTTCAGGAAATCTGATTTTTAAATGGCATAAACCTTTGCCTAAAAAGCTTCGTATAGGCTATTGAATGCAATCTCAGGATAGATCTTTGGATATTTAATATTAAGTTTTTAAAGGAGGTTCCGATTGAAAAGCGCATGGATCTGTAAAGTCTTGGTGATTTTTACGGCCGTCTTCCTTGTGTTTGGTGTGAGTATGGCTCAGGAAAAGCCGAAACCCAAGGGGGAGACCAATAATCCTGTGGCGATGCTCACAAAGGGGATGACAGATCGGTTGTCCGACAGTCTGAATATAAAAAAGGTGGTTGGCAAGCCGATCAAAGTCGGAAAAGTCACCATCGTCCCGATCATCATGATCGATGTGGGTTTTGGCGGAGGCGGGGGAGGGCCCCCCGGACAACCACAAATGGGAGCTCATGGATTTGGTTTTGGTGGAGAAGCCAGGCCCTTGGGATTTGTGGTTATCAGCAAAGCAGGGGTCAAGTTCATCCCCGTGGGAAAAGTTCCCCGTAAGTAAGGAGGTTGTCATGAAGATGAAACACATTTTTATCGCACTGTTTGTGGTATTGTGGCTGTCCTCGGGTCAAATTCAGGCTCAGACCAAGTCCTCCGCAGATGAATCTTTTTTGAGTTTTGACAAGATAACGTCGGTCATAAAAGTCGATTCTGTGATCGGGGACCCCATACGGGTTCAGGATGTCATTATTGTCCCCTTCTCAAAGATTTCCTACGGACTGGGCGCCGGTGGCGCTATGATGGGATACGGGGGTGGAATGGGAGGCAAGACCATACCTTTGGGGGTATTGATCATAGAAGGAGAAGAAGTCCGTGTCGAGCTTTTTCCCCTGGAAGAGAAAAAACCCTCCTTTTTGCAGGAAATGCTTCCTGTTCTGCTCCAGATGCTCCCCCAATTCATGGGCAATAAGTCCTCGCCAAAAGCGCCTGCTCCTGGAGGCTCTTCCGAAATCGCAACAGCTTCTTCCGATGTGTCGCTCGAACAGGTCGAAAAGCTGTATAACGAAAAAAAATACCAGGAAGCGCTTGTAGCTATCGATTCCCTGATCGCGACACAACCGGAGAATGCGGAGTTGCATGCCTGGAAGGGAAGCATTCTGGGCACATTAGCTGAATCAGACAATCCGGCGGACATGATCAAGTACGGGATGGGAGCTATGCAGGCGTTCGAAAAAGCCTTGAATTTGGATCCCAACAATGTGCGGGCTCGTTTTGGCAGAGGCGTCGGCCGGCTGATGGCCCCCGAAGGATTTGGCGGCGATGTGGACGGTGCCATAGAAGATTTGAAATTGGCGAGCAGAAAAGGCTCTTTTCCGGAGGCCTATTTCTTTTTGGGAGAAGCCCATAAAAGGAAAGGACAGACGGACCTGGCCAAACAAGCTTATCAAGAAGCCCTTGTTCTGAAGCCGGATTATAAAGAAGCAAAAAAAGCCTTGGAGGAACTCAAGTAAACCGTATCCCCTAGATTTCAGTTTTTACATCATCCGGTATAGTTCTAGCGGATTTTTATGCCTATTTCTTGCTATTTTTATATCAATCCTTTAGTATGAAAATGTTGATTTATAAGAATATTCTAATATAATATAATTTTAATGTTATTCCATTTCTTTTTTCCTGTTTTTTTGATGTAAACAGGAATTTTGATCAAAAAAGGAGAAGGAAAATGGCAAGATTGAGCAAAAATGATAAAAATTGGCTCGAAGAGAAATTTGGGGCCAATGCCAATTTTAATCCCACCGAAAGACTATTGTACAGTCATGATATCGCCGCGATTCCAAGTTTGTTTAAGCCTTTGATCGGAAAAACCGTTCCCGATGCTGTCGTTCAACCAAAAAACGAAGAGGAATTGGTGGAGTTGGTGCGCTGGGCGGCCCAGAATAAAATCCCGCTCGTTCCTCGGGGAAAGGGATCTTCCGGGTATGGAGGAATCATCCCGACGCGTAAGGGAATAGTCGTGGATTTTTACAGGATGAAAGATGTCCTCTCCATAGATGCCGAGAAAAAAACGGTCATGGTTCAGCCCGGGATCACATGGGAGCAGCTGGATAAAAAGTTGGCACCCGCAGGGCTTGTCATTCGCATGTACCCCACAAGCTATCCTTCCTCTTCAGCCGGCGGCTGGCTCGCCCAGGGCGGTGCCGGGATCGGCTCGTATGAGTACGGCTGGTTTCCTGAAAACGTGAAAAGCGCCCGTGTTGTTCTTCCCAGCGGGGAAGTCAAAGAAATGTCAGGGGAAGAGCTTGATTTGGTGGCCGATGCAGAGGGAACCACCGGTTTTATCAGCCAGATGACGATAAAGGTCCAAAAGCTGACCGATCTCGGAGTTGCCGCCATTGCCTGTCCGGATGCGAATAAGCTTGCCAAAATTTTCCAAAAATTCATCGACCAGGATCTTCCTATCTGGTCGCTGGTGTTTATCAACCCACGGATGGCAGAGATGAAAAATCGTGCCCCTGTGCTCACCCATCACGGCCATCCGGTGGAGCACAAGGTGATTCTTCCGGCAGCCTATATTGCAACGATCGCTTTTCGCAAAAAGGATTCGGACAAAATAGTTCCAAAGCTTTTGGGGATAGTCAAAGCCTGTGAAGGAGAAGTGCTCAAGCAGGAAATTGCAGATCATGAATGGGAGGAAAGGTTCAAACTGATGGTGGTCAAGCGGCTAGGTCCTTCTTTGGTTCCTGCGGAAGTCGTGGTTCCCCTGGACAAGCTCGGGGACGTGATGGAGGAGATCGAAGACAAACTCAATCAGCCCGTAGTTAAAGAAGGTGTTATCATCAAAGAAGGAAGGGATGGAAAACCCGAGGCTGTCATCTTGGGTTTTATCCCCAGCGATCAAAGGAAGTTTTCCTATAATTTTGTTTTTGGCCTGGTGCTGAGCATCATGAAAATTGCTGAAAAGCACGGCGGGCGCCCCTACTCCACCGGTTTGTTTTTTACACACAAAAAAGAAGAGATCTTGGGAAAGGATAGAGTGAGGAAGTTAAAAACCTTCAAGAAGCAGGTCGATCCTCGCAAGATTCTCAACCCTGATAAGGTTTTTGGGGGCAAGCTTGTCGGTAAGGCGCTGGGTGTGGCGAGTGTTTTCGAACCGATGATCCGGCCCTTTGGCAACATGGTTGTTACCCAGGTCGGAGAGCGATTCGAAAAACCTGTCCGGGGAATTCCGGCTGATGTGGCCTGGTATGCCTATGCCTGTTCCCAATGCGGATATTGTTTGGATGAGTGCGATCAGTTCTTCAGCCGCGGCTGGGAAAGCCAATCGCCCAGAGGGAAGTGGTACTGGTTGCGCCAGTACATGGAAGGAAAAGTGAAATGGGACCAGTTTATGGTCGACACCATGCTGGTCTGCACAACCTGCGAGTTCTGCAACCTGCGCTGCTCGGCTGCATTGCCTATCGAGCCTTCCTGGATGAAACTTCGGGGCAAATTGGTGCATGAAGACAAGAAGATGACATTTCCGCCTTTCGAGATGATGTCTGCCGCCCTTCAAGCGGAGGGCAATATTTGGGCCGGATACCGGAAGGACCGGACAGAATGGTTTCCCAAAAATCTCTGGGCCAAACACGGTCCCGACGTCAAAAGCAAAAACGTTTATTTTGTAGGGTGCACCGCTTCCTATGTTGAGCATGATATCGGAGCAGCTGCCGTGACCCTAATGGATGCTGCCGGCGTGGATTTTAGCTATCTTGGCAATGTGGAAAATTGCTGCGGGACGCCGATGCTTGTGGCAGGCAAGTGGGATGTTTTTGCCGATGTTATCACAAAAAATATCAAAGCCGTACAGGCCGCCGGAGC
>DAOVBT010000136.1 GCA_030670375.1 Candidatus Aminicenantota bacterium
CGCATAAGCTGAACTTGATAGGACCGTTCCATCTCTTCAAGCCGGCTGGAAATGTAGCGGATGGTTTCTTTGATGTTGGGAATCAAGATGTGCTCCAAAGCATTAACCCGGCGACGGGTTACCTCGATTTCGCGACTTAAAAGTTCGACAGCTTTCCAGAGTCTTGCCATCTCCAACAGATCTTCCATCATTTCCTGCATTTTTTTCATTCCGACATCCAACTCGCTTTCTGTGTTTAAAAGGTCATAATCAGAGATCGTCCAGCCTTCGATGGAAAACTTCGGTATAGAAAGGCCGACGACTTTTTCTCTTTTTATACCCAAAGAAAGCTCCCCCTCAGGAAGCAGGCGTTCCAGCTCTTTTCGGGCATTTCGTCCCCGCACAAACCCGAAGGAGAGGAGGACTCTGTTCCACTTTGTGCCGATGCCCGAATGAATATCGTACAACCGGCGCATGATCTCCAAAAAACGCCGCATAATCTCTTCCAATTTACCCTTGAGGAGCTTGTGCCCGCGTTCAGCCAGCGCAAGACGCCTGCGCAGGCGTAAAAGCTCCATCCGGTTGGGATTAACGTTGAGTCTCATTTTCCCTCAAGGTAGTATTTCTCCAGATATTCGGGCCGTATCCTTTTGAGCTCAGCCCGTGGTATGAAACGCAACAGTTTCCATCCCAAATCCAGTGTTTCCAGGATAGATCGGGACTCAAATTCGCCCTGCCTGACAAATTCATCCTCATAACGGTCTGCAAACTGCAAATATATCCTGTCGATATCCGAGAGAGCCGCCTCTCCTAAGATCAGGGCCAACTCTCTGGCTTCCTTTCCCCTGGCATAACAGGCAAAAAGCTGGTTAAGCACGTCAGCATGATCCGATCGCGTCTTTTCCTCTCCGATCCCTTTATCCTTAAGACGGGAGAGACTGGGGAGAACATCGATCGGGGGATAAATCCCTTTACGGTGCAATTCCCGGCTGAGCATGATCTGCCCTTCTGTGATGTAGCCGGTTAAATCCGCTATCGGATGGGTCTTGTCATCCTCGGGCATGGTCAGAATCGGGATCATGGTGATCGACCCTTTTTTCCCCTTGATCCGTCCCGCTCTTTCATACATCGAGGCCAAATCCGTGTAGAGATAGCCGGGGTATCCCCTTCTCCCTGGAATTTCCTTCCGGGCTGCAGAAATTTCTCGCAACGCCTCGGCATAAAAAGTCATATCCACAAGAACCACGAGAACATGCATGTCCAACTCAAAGGCCAAGTATTCCGCACAGGTCAATGCCAGGCGAGGCGTGGCGATTCTTTCGATCGGGGGCTCGTTGGCCAGGTTCAAGAACAGAACAGCCCTTTCCAAAGCTCCGGTATTCCGGAAGTCTTCGATAAAAAAATTGGCCTCTTCGAAAGTGATTCCCATGCCCGCAAAAACCACGGCAAACCGTTCCTCCTTTCCTAAAACAGCCGCTTGACGGGCAATCTGAGCCGCAATCCTGGGATGGGGAAGCCCGCTGCCGGAGAAAAGAGGGAGTTTTTGCCCCCTCACCAGGGGATTCATGCCGTCGATGGAAGAAATCCCGGTTTGGATGAATTCGGAAGGGTAATCTCGGGCCTGAGGATTTATCGGCTCTCCAGTGATATCCAGCATTTTATCAGCGATAATTTGCGGCCCTCGGTCTTTGGGTTTACCGGAACCATCAAAAATTCGGCCGATTATTTCCTCTGAAACGCCCAACTGTTGGGATCGACCGAGGAATCTCACACGAGATTTATCCACGTCTAAGCCCATTGTCCCCTCAAAAACCTGGACGACGGCTCTTTCCGTCGAGATATCCAAAACCGTGCCTCGCCGCAACAATCCATCTCCTGTTTCTATCTCAACCAGCTCTCCGTATTTCACATCCCGAATTTTCTCGACGATGACCAACGGGCCAACGATATTGGAGACCGTCAAATATTCTTTATACATTGGTTTTCCTCATTCCTTGGCCTTCAAAATATTTTTGAAGGTTTTATCTATCTGTATGTAAACCTCAAGGAGTTCGGTATCCTCTTCGGGTAGAAATTTCATCTTGGATATTTGTTCTCGGACTTCTAAAACCTGGATTTCCTCGAGACTCACTCCGTCCTCCAGGGCCTGGATAGCAGAATTGTGAAAGTGGATGATGGTACGAAGCATCAAGTATTGTTTCCGAAGGGATGTGTAGGTATCCTGCGGATGAAAGGCATTCTGATGGAGAAAATCCTCACGGATGGATCGGGCCGATTCCAGGACAAGTCGTTCTCTCACCGCAAGGGATTCCACTCCCACGAGTCGTGCGATTTCCTGGAGTTCCGACTCCTCCTCCAGGAGTTGCATGGCTGTTTGTCGGAGATCGGCAAAATCCTCTGCGACTTGGTCTTTCCAAAAACCCTTGATGTTTTCGGTATACAAGGAGTAGCTAAGAAGCCAATTGATGGCCGGAAAATGCCTCATGTTGGCCAGCCGATCATCCAAAGCCCAAAAAACCTTGACCACCTTCAGCGTGGATTGGACGACGGGATCGGAAAGATCTCCCCCTGGTGGCGAAACCGCCCCGATAACGCTCAAGGCCCCTTTACGCCCTTCAGACCCCAGACAGATCACATTGCCAGCTCTTTCGTAGAATTCCGCGATCCGGCTTGCTAAATAGGCGGGATAGCCTTCTTCTCCCGGCATTTCTTCCATGCGCCCTGAAATCTCCCGGAGAGCCTCTGCCCAGCGGCTGGATGAATCGGCCATCAGAGCAACCGAATATCCCATATCCCGGAAATACTCCGCGATGGTCATCCCTGTGTAGATGGAAGCTTCCCTGGCCGCCACCGGCATATTCGAGGTGTTGGCGATGATGATCGTCCGCTCGAGAAGAGGGCGTCCGGTATGGGGATCGATCAACTCCGGAAAACTCAGCAAAAGGTCTGCGACTTCATTGCCTCGCTCACCACAAGCCACAAACACGATGATCTGGGCATCCGACCACTTGGCCAACTGGTGCTGAACCACCGTCTTCCCGCTTCCAAACGGGCCGGGAATACAGGCCGTGCCGCCCTTTGCCAACGGAAACAGGGTGTCCAAAACTCTCTGGCCTGTGGTTAAGGGGTCCACGGGCATCAATCGCTCCCGGACTTCCCTGTTTTTGCGAATGGACCAAGTCTGAAACATCTTGATTTCAAGGATGCGATCTTCTGTTTGGATTTTGGCCACGGTCTCCTCGACAGATAACTTGCCTTTTTTGACTTCGACAATCTCTCCCTCAGACCCCGTTGGTACCATGATTTTATGCTTGATCAAAGGAGTCTCTTCGATTTCGCCAAGAATATCTCCTGTTTGCACCGACTGTCCCTTTTCGACCATTGGCAAAAATTCCCATTTTTTCTTCCGATCGAGGGCAGGAACTTCGATCCCCCTAGTCACAAAATCTCCCTCTTTCTCTCTGATGATATCCAAGGGTCTTTGGATACCATCGTATATCGAGCTGACCAGTCCAGGCCCCAATTCCACGCTGAGCGGCTGACCGGTCAAATAGACAGGCTCATCCGGGCCGATTCCGGTTGTATCCTCGTATACTTGGATAAAAGCATGGTCCTCTCTAAGCTCGATAATCTCCCCGATCAATCCCAGTGCGCCTATCTTGACCATATCGTACATCTTAGCACCGAGACATCCGGATGCCACAACAAGAGGTCCGGCAACACGTATGATTTTACCTTGTTCCATGGGTTCCTCTTCTCTTCACCAATGCGTCAGATCCAGTGGCTTTGACTGCCATTTCTTTCATCATGTTATCCAGGTGGTCGGTGATTTTTCTGTAATCGGAAAATCCCACGACCACGGGAACGAACTTTTTCCCCAGGGCTTCCCTCTCTTCTTGGAGAGTTTCGAAATAGCTCTGGTGCAAAAAACAAAGAGCGACATTATCTTTTCCCAAGCTATTCAAAATTTCCCTCGCTTCATCTAAATTGCGGGGGGAATAGGTCTTAAATCCCAGGGCCCTAAAGGCAAACACCATGTCTTTTTCCCCGATAACAGCCACTTTTGCCCGTTCATCAAACATAGGTCTCACTCATTCTTTGTTTCAACATCTCTGCGGGAATCTGGTTGAGTTTTCCCACGCCCAAAAGCCTAAGGAGCTGCAATTCCCTTTTTTTTGCCAGGGCATAGGCAAAAACGGGTTCAGGGCCAAAAACGATATACTTTGCTTTTCTAAGGTAGATCATCAGAAAATTCTCGAATTCCCGCTCGAGGGCAATAAACGTTTCATTCTCAACCAACTTATCCGTTGCCAGGATCCAGGCCGAATGGTAGGCTGAAGCCAGAAGCCTCTCTCCGATTTCTCCGTAGGAGAGGTCAAAGCTTTCCAGCAAAACGTTCACATCTAAAAATCCGCCCTCTAGTAACAATCCCTCCAATTTATCGAGCGAAAGCTCCAGATATTTGGCTCGGCAGAAAATTTTCAAATTCCCAAGATCGATCTTATGCCGCAAATAATCTGTGATGAACGGAACCTTCAATTCTTGAGACCGATCGAGAGCTTTGCCCGGCTGATCAACACCGAGAACGATCCTTTCGATCTCTTTTTCGTGGAGTATACTCGAAATTACGCCCAGTAATGCAGACTCTTCTTTCTCCAAAAATTCATCCAGTTGTTCTGAATCTTCGATTTCAATTTTCTCCTGATGGAATTGTCCCGCATCAAAAATGATCTTAAGAGCTGAAGAGAGATCTTTTTCCTCTGCAGCCTCCATAAAAGAGGGCTTGGCCACAAGATGGTTTTCCAGAGCACGAATCCGGCCTACGGCATAGGCATAGTCCAAGCGGGACATTCTACTCATATTTTCAAAACCTCGACAATATCCTTTTCCAGCTTCGGTCGCAGCTCCTGCTTCAATTTCTCGTGATCGACAAACTCCTCAAGCTCCCCGTCTTTCCGTATTATTTTTCGTTTCAGCCCGATTTTATCGCCCTTTTGTTTCTGGAACGCTTTTTCCAAAACCTCGTCGATCAAATCTTTTTTGCAACTGAGAATTTTGATTCTTTTTTCAAGACGGGCTTGGGTAACCAATCGACTGGCTTCAAGACTCCCCTGTCGTTCCCCCTGTTCAAGGATGGTGTTTGCCTGCATTTCACCCTGTTTCCGGGCATTTTGTGTGATCTCCTCAGCTTTTTGACGACTCTCCCGAAGAATCTGCTCGGCTTCATTCCGTGCCTCTTCCAGGATCTTATCTAATATCTTTTCCAAACTCATTGTTATCGATTCGCAACTTCTTTCCGCTCACAAGGAAATGCCGTTGAGAAGAAGAATGGTGATGAGCAAGCCAAGGACAGCATAGGTTTCCACCAATGCAGCCATGATCACAGGCTTCATCAAATCCTTGGGTTGTTTGGCCACCATGTAAACGCCTGAAGCGCAGACTTTTCCCTGATGTATTCCAGAAACGAGGCCAGTGAACGCCACGGGAAGGGCGGCGATCAAAATTTGCCATCCCTGAAAAACAGATGGAGAAGCCACGGTTCCTCCTATCAATCCCACTTTTAATATGATCAAAAAGGCGCTCAAAAATCCGTAGATTCCTTGGGTACCAGGTAGCGCAACTAGCAGGAGAAGACTCCCGAATTTTTCAGGGTCCTCGCTCATAACTCCACTGGAGGCCTGACCGGCAAGCCCGACACCGATGGCTGAACCTATTCCTCCGAGTATTACGGCAATGGCACCTCCCAGTATGGCTATTGTTAATCCTAGTGTCATCTCATCCACCTCCTGTTTCCTGAATTATTCAGGCATTAAATAAATTCGACATATTTGCTTTCCAATTGAAATGGTTTGAACGGTTTTCCTCCGGAGTTATAAAACTTACTGAAAAATTCTACGAATTGAAGCCGCATGGAATGGACAAACCCCCCGAGAAAACTTATCCCCAGATTAAAAAGATGCCCTCCCACAAAAATGAGCGCAGCAAAAAGCCAGCCTACCCAGGGGATACCCAGAGCCGTCTGACAGAGGGTATTCACCACCATGGCAATGACACTGGTGGCCAATCCCAGTGCCAGCAGCCGAGAGTATGACAGGATATCTGCCAAATACCGCGAGATATCAT
>DAOVBT010000059.1 GCA_030670375.1 Candidatus Aminicenantota bacterium
ATTAAGGGGTCGGGTATCCCGTCACCAAATTAAGCGGCGTCCCGCACTCCCCGCAGAATTTCTTAGTTTCGGGATTGTCGGTCTGGCACTTCGGACACTTTACAGTCACAATTTTCCCCTGTTCTTTCCGGAAAAAGAATATCAAGTCATAAGGGGGGTGTCAATAAATCGAGAAGCTCCTCAGTCTCTTTGTGCACCCGCTCCAATTCTGATTTCGGTATCACGCCTGCCAGGCAGTTTCTTTCGGCAAAACGACGGATATGGCGGGCGATGGCCTTGTTTTTTCTTGTTCTGATTTCCTGGGCATTTTGGAGGAGTAGGTTCGTGTAGTCGACAAGGTCTTTTCGTTCGGCCGGTGGAGCATCCCATGTCTGCTCCAACTCTTTCAGAAGATCATAAGATTTTTGCAATAGCAAAGCATCCTGTTCCCTTTTTTTTTCTCGACTCTGAAACAATCGTGAAAAAAAATAAGCGATCTTTTTGATGATTCTTGTTTCCACGATCATTGGCCCGGAATTTTATTTTATCACCTGTAGCCTGCTTTCATCAAGGCATCAACAGTCTGGATGGGATTATCAGGATTCAGGTATTTCGCAAGGAATTTGTAGATCTTCACGCGGATTTTTTTGGCCAGCATCAAGTCCAAGCGGTCGAAGCTGTGGCCCCCAGGAGCATCCTGGAAGATCTCGTATTCGAATTTTTTCCCTTCTGCCTTGAGGGCCTTGATGAGATGCTCCACTTCCAAGACATTCACATCCTCGTCATTGGTGCTTGTGTGGATGAGAAGAGGAGTGTTCTGGAATTTGTGGACATTGTAAGCAGGAGAGCGGCGGCGGTATTCCTCAACATCTTCGCGTGCGGTCTTACCGATGTGATAGTCGGCTGAATACAGGTCCCGGTAATCATCGGTGGCGTATCCCATGCGGGAGATGAGGTCGCTGACCGGTACTCCTGCAAAGGCAACCTGGTAATCGTCGGGATGGTCGAAAATGTTCATAAGAGCGATCAACCCGCCGTGGCTCCAGCCCATAATTCCGACACGGTTTTTATCCACAATGGTATAGTTTTCGATCATGTAATTGCGGGCCCAATAGTTATCTTCGACTTCCAGTCCGCCATAGTCAATGAGTTCATAGATGGAACGGCCGTAGCCCGTGCTCCCACGATATTCGGGAGCGATCACGATGTAGTGCTGGGCCATCAGCTCCCGGACAATGTGCGTGTAGTAGGTGGTGAAATCCCCGTGCACGCCCCCATGCGGAAATACCAGGAGGGGATATTTTTTGCTCCGGTCGATATCTTTCGGGATAAAGATGTAGCTGTAAAACTTGATCGGATTTTTAGCACCCATGGCCGTGGGATTTTTCACATGAGGGTTGGGAGGACCGACGATGCGCACCTTGTCTACATGGCAGACATCCCCGACACGATGAAACCAAAGCACATCATCGATGAGCTTCTCCACGACATCCAAACGATGCTGAAGACTCTCGAACTCCCTCTTCAGCAACTTCAGTTCATCGCTGTCCTGATCAGACTGCAGCCCATATGCCGATAACGGTGTGAATATAAATGATAGGATAATAACTGTTAAAATAATCCCAGAAAAGCGATTTTTTCTATCAATAATCATAACTTCCTCCCTAATCTCTTTTTTACTTTATCTCAAAAAACCCTTTATTAAATTCCATATTTCAATCTTTTCTTACAAAGAAAGGACAAGCCGTATTCCCGCTTCCACTTCTAGCAATTCAGAAGCCTGCAATTTCCCCGCTTTTTCGACCAAAAAAGATTTATCGACCGTTGCCAATTGAGACACATTGGCAACAGAGTCTTTGGAAAGTCCCGAACTTTTTCGCGGAAGGAATACATTGCCAGGGGCATCGGACAGCCGGAGATTCGAAGTGATGACGACAGCAATAACCGTGCGGATTCCGCTTCTGTTGAAATCATCGGATTGAACGATAAGAAGCGGTCTTTTGTAGCCAGGTTCAGAGCCAGAAGGGGTAGGTAAAGCTGCCCACCAGATATCGCCTCTCTGCATCACCACTCTTCCTCATCGATCGAAGCCCATTGCATCGCCTGCGTAACTGGATCTAAAGAAGAAGACTCCTTCTCATAAATCTCATTGAGCTTTTCACAAACTTCATCGTTCTTGTGCTTTTGGATATATTCGGTAACAGCTTTCGTGTAAAGGCGGCTTCGTGTCATGCCGAGGCGACGGGCCAGCCTTTCAGCTGCTTTAAAAATGGGATCAGGAATGGATATCGCCGTTTTCATACTCCTATGGTATAACTAAAGTTATACTTTGTCAATATCGATAAGGTCCAGATTCAGAATTGTAGGAATTTATCCCCATCTTCTTTACCACACGAAGGAGCCTATTATCCGAAGCGACAAAAAGTTCTGCACCTGCAACCTGAGCTGATGCCAGATGAACAGCATCAGCACCTTTCAAGGAATACTGCAGAGCTATAGCTGAAGCCGTTTCCGCCAACATATCTTCCAATGGAATCTTGGCAAACACTTGGTGCCAATCTTTCTCGAATTCTTCGATGGCTTCGGTGACCTCAGCCTCTGCAATCTCTTTATTCCGCAATTTCCTGCCCATTGCCGAGGCAAACTCCACAAAAGCCAGTGTGGATATAAAAATTTCTGATGTGTTTGACGTTAAAAGTTCCATCAACTCTCCCGAACCGGGTTCCTGCACATAACGTTTGGCCAAAGCAGAAGTATCGAGAAAGATCCTCAATCACGCATCTCCCGAATGAGTTCAGAAACAAGTTTCCCTTTTCCAGGAGAGATTCGTTTTATCTTGCGATGCAACAGGTTGTAGGAAGTGTCTTTCTTCAACTTTGCAATCTCACGACGGACAACCGCGCTTTTTGTTCTCCCTGTTTTTCTGCAGTATTCTTCCAATATCTTATAGTCCTCTTCAGATAGTTTGACGAGCAACTGTCTCATATTTTCTCACTCCAGAGGATATATTTGTATATAATTATATATCCTCAAACATAGAAAGGCAATCTCTTTTTCCCAGAATTCTGATTTTCTTTTCCCCTATCGAGCTCTTGGAAATATCTCTAATTGGACTGGAGCGAAGCTAGCCGTTTTTTTGCATCTTCGAGTTCGGGAAGGTCGGGATCGGCGTCCTTCCACAACTCCAAAAACTTCTCATAATTTGCGATGGCCTTGGCTACCTCTCCCTTTTTCTCATACAGCTTGGCCAACAGATACCGATACTTGGGATGGATCAAAAGCCGAGACTGACCCTCGGGATCGAAGACGATCATCTTTTCGTATTCGGCAATGGCTCCATCGATGTCGCCCTTTTTAAGATATGCCCGGGGTAAAGCATCCCTAATGAATTGCCAATTATCAGGCCCGATAAACTCAATTCGCAAATTGGGAACCGGAGGATACACAATGTTCTCGAAAATCTCTATCGCCTGATCGGGGGATCCTTCAGCGATCAATATTTCCGCATATAACCGGTCATACTCGACCTGGGATTCCATTTTTCTAAGGAGTGCATCTTCATCTGATAAAAGGGCTACAACGGATTCGATCTTTTTTAGCCTCGCATTGGCCGACTCGATTTTTCCCCTTTTTAAATCAACAAGCCCCAAATAGTGATGATAGGAGGCTCTTATAGATTTTGTGTTTGGGAATAAGGCAAAGACAACATCGAATGCCATTCGCATATGTTCTTCACTGCGCTCCAGATCACCTAGCTCAAAGTACATCCATCCCCTAGAGGCGTATGAAAAACTCTTTAACAGCTTATTCCCCGCCTTTCCTGACCACACTTCGGCTTGGCGCAGGTCTTCAAAGGCCTTGTCTATTCTCCCGGTAAGATAATCATACATTGCCCTCCATAAATAGCCCCCTACCTTAAGGCCTGCCGAACCGGCACGGTTTGTGAATCGATCGATCAGCCTCTTCGTCTCAGAATATTCTTGCTTCAACGCATAGACATAGGCAAGCCGTGCCTCGCTTCCGAAGGCAGGTTGAATTTCCAAAGCTTCGTTATATTTTGCGATGGCTGTATCAAGATCTCCCATCCGGAAATACTGCTCAGCCATGGAATCTATAGGATTGGCATCTTCGGGTTTAACCACAGCATATCTTTTAAATACTTCTATGGCCTTTTCATAATCTCCCAAATCCGAGTAAGTATAAGCAAGCATGTTTAGAGCCGGCCCGTAGTCAGGATCCAGCTCCAGGGCCTTTTGGTATTCTAGAGCAGTCTCTTTGTACATACCTCTGCCACGATAATAAAATCCCAATTCGTAATGGGCATCTTTTTCTTTAGGATACTTTCCCACCAATTCTGTAAGGATTTGAAATCGCTTCTTGGAATCCCTTTCTATTGTGCCGGCAAATTTGGCCTCTATATAAAGCCTTTCTTTTTCTGTCGCTCTTTCAGATTGGGCTTTCGCCTTTTTGATGGCCTCAAATCCAGCAGCCCTATTCCCGATTTCTAAATACGCATCGCCCAAAGCAAGAAACGCCAAAGCAAACTCTGGATCCAGTTCAACGGCCTTTTCGAGAGATTGCCGGGCTCTCAACACATCGAGGTTTTCGACCTCATCCTTTCCCTGGAGGTAATATTTGTAGGCCTCCATCGAAGATGTTGTGAGTTGGGAGATGGGCTTCTGTGTGGATTCAAATTCCTGACGAGCCATGCCCAGACCGAGGAAGATCTCCCGGCCCAGCTCGTCTATTTGGGAGTCTAGGATGCTGTTTTCCCCTGTTCCGCGTGAGGTCGCGCTTTTGAGCATTTTTTTTGTTTCCACATCCAGGATCTTCACATCCGTAACGAATGTATCGCCGGCTTTGACAAAACTGCCGGTGACAATGGATTCGATGCCTTCCCTCCGGCAGATGGCAAAACCCATATCCCTGTCGATGGCCTCGACATCCTTTTGTCCCATCTGACCGAGGATATCATGCATCCTTTCCCAAGTAGCCACATAAAAGCCACCTGTCTGCTCCAGATCGGATATCAGAAGGTTGGGGATGGCCTTCTGGAGATAATCGTAGGCCTGATCGCCGGTCTGGTTTTCGAAACTGATGACAGCAATGGAGTTCTCGATCTTTGGTGCAAGCAACGGCTGCTTTTTCGGGAGCAACTGCCAGATAACCACTCCGACGACGACAATGGCGGCAAAAATCAATCCCCACTTAAAGTGCCTGTCCAGGCTGAACTTGACGGTGATTTCCCTGGAGGTGGTTGTTTTTTTCTTTGGGACGATCCGTTCTGTTGTGGGCAGTCCCTGTTCGATCTTTTCCAACTCCGCACAGACTTCGCCTGCGCTTTGGTATCTCTGATCCTTTTCTTTATGCAAGCACTTCATTATTAGACCGTTCAGATCTTCTGGTATTTGACCGTTCAGGTCTTTGGGATCTTGAGGTGTCTCGCCCTTGTGTTTCATGCCTATGGTGAAAGGCGTGTCTCCCTCGAAGGGCACTTGGCCTGTCAACATCTCGTACAGGATCACGCCAAGGGAATAAACATCCGATCGCTGATCGACTTCCTTGCCTTCCACCTGCTCGGGAGACATGTACTCGGGCGTACCGATCATGATGCCGGCACCGGTAATGCCCTTGGCCTTGAGCAGCCGGGCAATCCCAAAATCCATGATCCTGGCATCCCCTTGTTTATCGATCATGATGTTGTTGGGCTTGAGGTCCCTATGAATAACACCCAAGCGGTGGGCTTCGGTCAAACCATCACACACTTGCTTGGCCACTTTGATGGTCATGCCCGTGCTCAACTGCCCCGACATCCGGATCATGCTCTTCAGGTCTTCACCCGGCACATACTCCATCGTGATATAATGGGCGCCCTTTTCCTCCCCGAGGTAGTACATCTTGCACACGTTCCGGTGGGCGATCTTCCTGGCCATCTTCAGTTCATTCCCGAAGCGTTCGATGGTTTTTTTGTCCGCGGCAATTTCGGGTTTGATCAGTTTGATGGCGATCTCTTCGTCAATTTTCTGATCGATAGCACGGTAAACCTTGCCCATTCCCCCTTTGCCCAGCTCGGTTACAATCTTGTATCTATCCGCAAATATCGATCCTGTTGTCAATTCCTCGATCGGAGCCTCGATCGTCATTGTGGGGCCTGCAGGGATGTCTTCAGTCAATCCCAGCTGCGTCCCGCAATCGGCACAAAACCGGGACGTTTCAGGATTTTCAGTTTCACATTTCGGACATTTCAATCTCTTTTCCCCTCTTCAATTTATCCCCTAGTCACTTCTTTAAATATTTCCCTTTTCCATTTATTAAAAAATCCCTGAAGCTCATCAAAAGGACATGGTTTCAATAGGAGAAGCATTTCAGCAGAATCATCAGAAAATTCATTGATCCTTTCCATAGCTGTGCCAAGCCAGTAAAGATCGAATCCGGGATCTTTTTTTGTAGCATCTTCGATAAGCTCTTTTTTGCCGAACTTCTCCTTCACCAAAAAATAGACATCCACAAAATCCCTCAAATTTGCCCTTCCAAACACTGTGAGCAGTTTGTTTGCAGCAAGATCCCGGAGACTGTCTATTTTTAATCCCTCATAATCTTTCGATTGTTGCAACTCCTCAAGCCGGTATGGCGAATCCAGAGCGATGTGGATGATTGTGGAATCATCGGGGGAGGATACGGCAAGTTCGGTGAAGGAGTGAAGGGCTCTCGTCTTTTCGACTTCGAATCCTTCTTTTCCTAAGTGATCTGCAATTTTATGACTAATAGAGGGAATTAGCTCTTCCTCGGATGTGAAAAAATCCAAGTCATGGCTTTTCCGGTGATAGAGGTAAAATGCCGAGAGGGCTGTGCCTCCAGTCAGATAAAAAAATTCAAGCTCAGGGATCTTACAAACAGATGTGAGGATTTTTCTCTGGATATTATCCAGTATTTCCAAGCCCATCCTCCCAAAACGATCTCACCTCTTTTGGCAGATATCTTTTAATCCTGTTGAATGACTTCTTTAAAACCTCTGGTTTAATCACCTTCATCAATTTTCTGATGTCTTCAGCCTTCCCGTGAGAAAGAACCTGTTGAACAAACATATCCAGTTGAGACGGATCTTCCAGGTTGAGTTCCGCATCGTCCTTTAGATACCAGAATAGTCTTTTTTCAGGGGTGATCTTCATTGATCGTGATTATAACATAATTACATTGGTAGCATCACATTTCGGGCATTTCATTTTAATACTCGATGCACTTTAAAAATAACTCGCCCTCATTGTCTTCATACGCATAAACCAACCGGTTTTTATCCAACAGACCAAAACATCTCGCACCCCCATCGATGTCGATGCTGCGAATCAACTTATAAGTCTTGGTGTCGATGACGTCGATCCTCATCTGTATAGGAGGGAGGCTATCGCTGTCCCCCTTTTTGGCCCTTTTCATGTAACTTTCTGTGAATGTCAAAAGATAAAGCTTCCCATCCGGCCCGATTTCGGCATCCTGTGTAATCATATCCATAGTCGCCTGCATCCGAATGATTCCATCTTTGTCACTCGATTGATGAATAAGCTTTGGAGCTTCCGGTTTGTAAGGCAATGGCCTGTCGAATTCGCCGATTTTATTGCCATCCAGGTCAAAAACTTGGATCACGTTGATCGCAAAATGAGGAAGGAAGAGTTTTTTATCCTGTGATATGGTCAAGCAAACACGATGTTTGATTGCCCTCAAGAAGGGCTGGGATTCGGGGAAATCATCGACGGATATGCTCTGGGTCACATTCCCTTCTTGATCAAGGACATTGACCAAAGGCTGGATCTCTTTTTCAGAACGAAACTGCGGGCTGTAACCGCTGGAACCATAAATGGAGATGGTGTAAATCTTATCATCTAAAAAAATGAGATCTGCGACATCGACTGTCTTGGGGCTTATCAGTTTGACGAATTCCCCGGATTTGTCGAAGAGATGAATCCGTTTGTTGTAATGATCTGCAACAGCCAATTCTCCATCTTCGAAGATAAATAGTCCACTGGGCCGCGAAAATTCACCAGGGCCCTTGCCTTCACGTCCGACGATTTTTTGCAATTTCCCTTCGAAATCAAAAACGAGGATGCGATTGTTGCCGGAGTCAGCGATATAGATCAGGGAACGCCCGTGGTCAACTTCGATATCAGAAGGCATGTGTAAAAAATCATCCTCATCGAAGTAGGAAAAAGACCAGATGGTTTTGGAAGGGGTTGCCCAAAGGAAAAACACAGATAGAACTACCAGAATGAGCAGAATAATAAGAGTAGACTTTTGCTTTCCCATGAATGGAGACTCCTTTTAAGCCTGATAAGTTTATATCACAGGAATAAACTCGAGGTCAATTTGAAAGAAAACGAAAGAGACTAGCGTTTCCTTTTTTCATAAAAAACTCTTAAATTTTATTTTTATGACTTTACCAGCTAAATCGAAATGCCTATCCATATGGACAAGAGTACAATCCGAGGATTTGGCACAGGAGACAATGATTGTGTCGACAAGAGGAAGGCTCAGTCCTTTCTTTC
>DAOVBT010000167.1 GCA_030670375.1 Candidatus Aminicenantota bacterium
TATCGGGATTTTTATCGGATTGATGCTGTTCCTAGGGATAACCCTGGCAGATAATGCCGCATCCCTGGAAGGTGTGGTCATGGACACCAAAGGCGTGGCCGTTCCTGGTGTTGAGGTTATCGCCAAAAACACAGCCACGCAGGTCACACATCGGACGAAAACCGATAAAAAAGGGCACTACGCATTCCGGAATCTCCCCATCGGGATTTATGATGTGTGGGTAATGATGCCCGGTTTCCAGGCAGTCAAACAGACCGGGGTTAACATCCGGACTGGCAAAACAACGGTTATCAATTTCACGCTTCAGTTCGAGGGGAATGTTGTATCCCCCACCAAGCCAACCGAGCTTATGGTTGCAGAAGAAAAGACGGCTGACAAACTGAGCCGAAGTCTGGTGCCTGGCGTGCAAGGAGTCGTGATGGGAGGCGTGCGCAAAGAAGCCCCCTATCGGCCGCGACAGGATTGGAACACCGAGGAATACGATCGGATCTACGAAAATCGATTCCTACTGGCGCTGCAAAACCCCCTATCCACATTTTCCATCGATGTGGACACCGCTTCCTATTCCAATGTACGCCGTTTCATCAACAGCAACCAGTTTCCTTATAAGGACGCCGTGCGGATCGAAGAGATGATCAATTACTTTTCCTACGATTACCCTCAACCCCAAAAAGACCATCCTTTTTCCATTACTACAGAAATTTCTGCATGCCCATGGAACACATCCCATCGGCTGATTCACATTGGACTCCAGGGGAAAACTCTCGAATCCAAAAAACTTCCCCCGACTAATCTAGTGTTTCTTTTGGATGTCTCCGGCTCGATGGGCTCGCCCAATAAACTCCCTCTCTTGCAAAAGGCTTTCAGGCTTTTGGTCAATGAACTTGGGCGCAATGATCGTGTTTCGATCGTTGTGTATGCGGGAGCAGCCGGTCTGGTCCTGCCATCGACGGCAGCATCCCAAAAAGAGGCGATAGTTTCAGCGATCGAGCGCCTGAATGCAGGAGGCTCGACTGCAGGCGGAGCAGGAATCAAGCTGGCCTATAAAGTGGCTCAAGAAAATTTCATCCCAGATGGGAACAACCGCATTATCCTGGCCACAGACGGCGACTTCAACGTGGGCGTTTCCAGCACATCCGAGTTGGTGCGCATGATCGAGGACTACCGCAAAAAGGGGATATTCCTCACGATTCTGGGTTTTGGCATGGGAAACTACAAAGACGGCCGCATGGAACAGCTGGCGGACAAAGGGAACGGGAACTATTTCTACATCGACAATTTGATGGAAGCTAAAAAGGTCTTCGTCAACGATATGCGAGGGACCCTGTTCACCATCGCCAAGGATGTCAAGCTTCAGCTGGAGTTCAATCCAACCAAGGTCAAAGCCTACCGGCTGATCGGCTATGAAAACCGTATGCTCAGCAAAGAAGATTTTGCCGACGACACAAAGGATGCGGGCGAACTTGGCTCAGGCCACACCGTGACAGCTCTTTATGAGATCATTCCCTTCGGATCGGCGGAAGAAGTTTCTGGCGTGGACGAACTCAAATACCAGGATAACAAGATCAGCCCCAAAGCCTTTAAAAACAAGGAAATCCTCACGCTCAAACTGAGGTATAAAAAGCCTGACGGCAAGAGGAGTCAGCTGATCGTGCATCCTTTACAGGACAAAAATGTTGTCCTTGCCAAGACTTCCGACAACTTCAAGTTTTCCGCAGCCGTGGCAGCTTTCGGGATGCTGCTCAGGGATTCCGAATTCAAGGGAGATGCCAGCTACGAAAGCATTATGGAACTTGCTCGTGATGGAAAAGGCAAGGATTTCTTCGGTTACAGAGCGGAATTTATCCGGCTGGTCGAAAAGTGCAGCCTTTTGGACAGCATCCGCTCCGAAGACAACTGATCCACCTTTTTTCATTCAGGGACAGCCTTCTTTAACTGGGGGGCTGTCCCTTTTTTTTCAGAAAAAATAACCCCCAGATTCATCCCAAAAGGCGATTGCTCCCCTTCTAGCGATCCTGCTAGATTTTGGCTATAAAGCGAATAAACTTGTTTACCTGGATTATTAACGGGCCAAGATTGCTGCAACGAAGCCGATGTGGTGAGATTGGCTCGTCCGAAGGATAATTCAGGAACAGGAATATAGAGAGAAGAGCCATATTTATAATCATTCCGATCGGTCATGAAAGCAACGAGGTCCGCCGTTTGCCATGGATCACATTCGGAATAATGGCCCTGTGCCTTTTCGCGCATTTATTCTTGTCCATGGATGTGGGCGCAAAAGAGAAACAACTTGGGAACTCTGCTGAAGAGCTCGTCACATATTATTTCAATCACCCCTATCTTGAGCTAAATCCGGAGATAAAAAAGCTGATGTTCAGTGGTGGGGATGAAGAAAGGCTCGAAGCTATGCTTAGTGCTTACCGCCAAATGGTCCCCCGTCCCGACCGACAGATTGTTTCCCAGGAGCAGGAGAAATTGGATCAACTAGGAACGGCATTGCTCAGTTCTTTGAATGATGTCCCTTACAGGAAATGGGGATACATTCCTGCTGACAGATCTTTGCTTGCCCTTATGACATATATGTTTGTCCATGGAGGCTGGTTGCACCTTCTAGGGAATCTGCTTCTTCTGTATATAACGGGCCCCTTCATCGAGGATCTGTGGGGGAGACCGATTTATGCCGCATTTTACCTGACGATGGGTACCCTATCCGCCCTGATGTATGCGTCCCATTTTCCCAACTTTTCCGGTCCTCTGATTGGAGCATCAGGGGCCATAGCCGGTGTCATGGGAGCCTTTCTGATCAACTTCTACAAAACTAAGATCAATTTTTTCTACTGGATCGGATTTTTCTTTCGGGGCACTTTCGAGGCCCCGGCTTTCATAATGCTCCCACTGTGGGTGCTCCTCGAGTTTTTTAACGCCAGAGTTATCGATTCCATCAATGCGCAAGGCGGCGGTGGTGGCGGCGTGGCCCACTGGGCCCATGTCTGGGGATTTGTATTCGGCGTGCTCGTGGCATTGGGGATGAAACATCTCAAAATAGAAGAAAAATATATCAATCCTAAGATCGAAGCCAAAATCCATAGCGGAGAAGGAGCAGTCGATATTGTCATCACGGCAATGCACAAAAAAAATATGGGAAGGATAGACGAGGCATACGACATCCTGCTGGAAGAGGCGAGAAGGAATCCGATGCGGAAGGATGTGGTGGATGCACTGTGGGATGTCGGTCTCGAGATGGGGAACGGGGAAGAGGCCGCCACATTTTTTGTCAAGCTGATCGAAAATGAGGTTAGACATGACCAGATGGATGTGGCCTTGAAACGTTTTATGGACCTGAAATCAAAATTTCCACAAGCCTCCATCAACGCAAACTATAAATTTGCTCTTCTTAAATACCTAACGGAACGCAGAGATATGGAGGAAGCCAAAAAGTTGGCCACAGAACTTCTGGAGGAAGTGGGCTCCAACTCCTCTTTTGTGATGCTGCAGAATTTTGCCGAACTCGCGAAAAAACTCAGCCCATCACTTGCGAAAAAAACGATCGAACTGTGCCTTAACCATCCTGAGGTCCCGGTGGACCAAAAAGAGATGTTGAAGGACGATTTAAAGGATTTAGATGGAGGAACAGAAGCACCATAAGGGAATCCGCCGGATTGCATGTTGCCGCCTTGATGGTCTGGGAAAACCGAGTGACTATTTCCAGGTGTAAAATACATATAGAAATGTCAAGAAAAAATTAATTTCCCCTCTTTATTCCGAAGAAATTGTTGCGAGAACCTTCTCTTGCGACAGGGGCGACTTCCAATTGCGCTGAAATGCCCGTGGCCACGAGAATGATCTCCTCTCCTTTATCGATCGGCAATTCGTACAAGCCATCGTCGTTTCTGAAAAGATCAACTCGTACATTGCTCCGGTAGGCCACCGGCTCCTCGATATCGGTCTGAAGAATGCAGGGCTCCCCGGCCAGACTCTTGATCCTCACCCAGGCTGTTTTCCCCTCCAGTCTTCCGGCGCTTATCAGGAAGGCTCCTTCTGCTCGAAGATTGTGGAAACAAATGTCTTTCCAGATTGTTGGGACTGCCGGGAATACACGAATCCTGTCTCCCCAACTCTGAAGCAGCATCTCCTGGATCGACGAAGCTCCGTGGAGGGGCGTCTCCATAACAGGCAGTGCTGCATCTCCTCCTTCGTAGTACATGGTGCTCGCACCCATATAGGGCAGAAAGCCGTTGAGATAGTCCAAAGCCTGGTCCCCTTCTTTCAATAGTGCCCGCATAGAAGCACCGCTCGTGAAAGAGTATCCCGCGAGAGCATCCGGAAAGGAGTGCCATCGATCGAGCGACCGCCGGATGATTTTCTCTCCTCCGTTTTCAGGATTCACGAGCCTCAACGGATAGATCATCAACAGATGGGACCAGTGGCGGTGACTGCGGTCAAAGCCCAAGCCAGCTCCGACCATGAATCCGTTTTCATTTATGGGATGGTCAACAAGTTTGTCCTGGATCTTTTCCCACACAGGGATCATGTCTTTGTCCATTTGGAGCTTGTCGGCAAGCTCGATCAAGGTTAGGCAACCCCAGCGAATCAAACTCAGATCGTAGTTGCAGTCGAGAGCGTTTCCGTATTCTGGGGAATGGGTGAAGGGCAGGTGCCATCTGCCATCCTTGCCTTCGATAAAAAAATGCCTGTAGTAGTTGACCGCCCGTTTGAGAGCCGGATACAACAGGTCTTTCAGCAGGCTTTCATCCCGGCTGCTCCGGTAGAGTGTATAAAGGTTGTGACATACCCACGCCAGGTTCCCGATTTCACTGCCGATATCATTATTCGGATGTGCCCAACCTCCCGGCTTTCCGACCTTTCCTTTGAGGTCAAGCATGCTGGTGTTCCGGCTCAGCCCTGCAGAATCGTGTCGGTAAGGCTCATCGACGTTGTTGATCAAATTCTGAAAGTTATTCTTCAAGTGGCGGACCAAAGATTGACCGAGTTCAAGCCGATTGGAGCAAGGGACCGGTGAGTAGCTGAGCTGAACGTTCAGATTCCACCAGGTTCCGTTCCAAGGGGTGGACTGGAGCCAAGGTCCCTGGTTGTCGACTAAAGCCCTATCCCCCCGCGTGGCACAGGCCAGTTTGTACATCTGAATCCAATAGAAGCTCTCCCAAACAAGATCGCTGATACTTAAAAAACTCCGGGTATAATACTCATGCCACCACATCCTGTGGGAATCGATCCAACGGGTTCGATCGATTTTTGCGACTTTGCTTAACTCCGCCTCGGCCTTCTGAGTGGCATCGATTTCCGGATAAGTGTGTTGGCATGTGACAAGGGTTGTTCTATTTCTACCTGCGATCTCCCGTATCCATGCCGTTGTGGTTTTTCCTCCTGTGAATAGGGCTTGTTCACATGCCTGGATACCGTTATCCAGCTCGAGTATCCTGGGATCAGGATTGGGGGTGTATTCATCCAGAAAATCTTGAGGA
>DAOVBT010000177.1 GCA_030670375.1 Candidatus Aminicenantota bacterium
ATATTGATAAGGTAATACCGCATTTTAAGCATATTTTAAAGGGATTCATTACATTTAAACGGTATTGCGGCTGTGTTTTTCTCAAAATATAGCATGCAGTACAGTGATTGTTAGCAGTCACTAAAACAACGAAAGGAGAAAGATCATGCAACAAGAAAAAAGGCTCAGGTATTTGAAAATTGCTCTTTATGTATTTGGCGTTATTTTCATTGTAGGTGTCCCAGCAATGATGATGTGGATCTGGCCTTCAGGATGGGGTTGGACGCCACCACAACCCGACTACGAGCAGATGATTATGGGTATTTACGTTACATTGGGAGTATTTTTAATTCGGGCTGCGAAAAATCCCATGGCTCACGCAAGTCTTATATGGTTCACGATATGGTCGAGTATTGTCCATGCTGGAATCATGCTAGTTCAAGCTATCATTGATAAAACTGAGCAGGCTAACCTAATAGGCGATATTCCAGCCTTATTTTTGGTGGCATTTGTCCTCTGGTATCTCATGCCCAAGAGAGCCGATACCTAGTAAATCAACTGCTAACAAGGCGCTGCACCCGACCCAGAAACCGCTACGCGCTTTCCGAGTCGGGTGAGCATGGCGACACTTAGAGATTATAAGGCTAAGCTAGCCCGCCGCCATCCACGACTAAAACAGATCCGGTCACCCAACTGGACAACTGGCAGGTCAAAAACAGAACAGCATTGGCCACATCATCCGGGCTCCCCACACGAGGAATAGGACGGTCTGCTGCTTCTGCAAGGAACTCTCCGAAATCCTGATGCACTTGAGCCGCTTCCTTTTCGAGAAGCTCTGTGTGGACATCCCCCGGGCAAACACAATTCACCCTGATTCCTTGTTTGCCATGATCGATAGCCATAGCACGAGTCAGATTGACAACCCCACCCTTGGAAGCGCAATAGGCAACGGCGTTGGGACCTCCTTTGATTCCCCAACCGGATCCTATGTTGACTATGCGTCCTCCTCCATTTTGGACCATGCGAGGGATCACAAGATGGGAGAGCTGATAGACTGATTTCAAGTTGACACGCAGAACATGATCCCATTCCTCTTCGCTCAGCTCGACAATGTCTTTTCTGTTGATCACACCGGCATTATTCACCAAGATATCAAGATTACCAAAATCTTTCGACACGCCATCGATCGCATTCTGGCAATCGGAGCGAACACTAACATCGCATGCATAAAATTTGGCCGTGGTTCCCAGTTGTCGGATGTCCTCCTCGACCTGCGGGCCTTTATGTTTATCAATGTCAAACAAGGCAATATTCGCTCCAGCCTCAGCTAATCGTCTGGCTACAGCCGATCCAATCCCTGAAGCAGATCCTGTGACAATAGCTGTCTTTCCCTCTAATGAAATGAGGTTAAGGATGTTACCATGAATATTCATTGCTATTCCTTTTTCTCCAACAGCAAGATGAGAACATTGTGTTCTCCTTCAGGAATTTTAAATTTTGTCGATTTCCCCTCAAAGATTTCTGCCGGTTGATTGTCAACCTCGATTTGGTACCTTCCCCTGGCTAAAAGATTGATCCTTATTTCGGCTCTTTTAAGAGTCTTGATAGCGAACGCCACTTCACTCTCCGAGTAAAGAAAACGACGAAAAACAGCGGCTTTGTTTGCCACCAGTATAACCCTTCCCTCTTCCTTCAATTTGACTTTTTTTGGAGACACTTCAACATCGTAATGTCTTCCTTGTATATAAAGCCGGGACAGCTTTCCTTTTTTTTCAGGTTGTATCATCCCAAATCTGAAACCATCCCACGGAGTGAAATCCATGTATTCTTCCAAAGCGACCAAGGCAAAAAGAGGTCCCCAACTTTGGTGCCTTAGTCCTCCCGCCTCGCCTGTCCGAGAATCGAAATTTTCTGGACAGATCTGAAAATTCACCCAACTACGCATGAACAATTCCGCGCTTTTTTTGGCATACTCCGAGGCAACGGCATCAAAACCATAAGCCTTCAAACCTTGGTAGATCAAATAGTTGGTGGGCGCCCAGATTTTGCCCCTCCAATAATCCTGATCCGCAAATTCTGGATCATCTCGAGATATAGTGGGCACGACGTATTCACCCCAGTATTCCTCCTCATTCAGGAGGCGTTTTTTCAGCAGAAGGGCCCTCTCTTGATCAGGAATTTTTGCCAAAAGCGGGTAAAAATTGGAAGCCGCTTTTTTTTGGGAGAAACTCCCATCCCAATACCGATCAAAATAAAAGCCGTCTGCCTCGTTCCAAAGATAACTATTGATCAGATCTTTCATCTGTTCATATTCTTCCGTATAGCGGGTAAAATCCTGTTCGTTTTTTAAAATCCTGGCTATTTGGGCCAAGCACCATGCATCCAATGCATACAAAGAATTCAAATCGACACAATTCATGGTCAAAGTTCCTGTCGCTTCACTAAAAACAGCTCTATCCCAATTGGGCAGATCATCTTGACCCGATTCCCAACTGGCCCGGGTTTCTCCGCTGGCATCTTCTTCCCAAGAAGGAACCCAGGAAGCGATCAATCCTGTGTCCGAGCCCCATTCCATAAGTCCATCTCTGTTTCCATCCCGCCTGTCTTGTCCGTTTGTTTTTTTAGTCTTCCAGAATGCATTCCATCTCTTCAGAAAAGGATACGCGTAATGAAGAAAGTCTATGTCGCCGTCTCGCTGGAAACACTTCCATACCACAAAGGAACCGACAGGAGGATGAGACCGATCCGGAGTGCCTCCAAACTTCCCTTTCCAATCGGGAATATTTCCGTTCGGGTATTGCGTTTCAAGAACAGACTGAATGACATCTTTCGCATGCTTAACGCTCTCGACAGATAATAACAGAGCATTGAAGAAGGAGTTCCACCCATAAATCGTCCATTGATCGCGACCTTCTTCTGAGGGGAAAATCCAACGTCGTCCTGCTGGTGTGTACAGACGGTGATTCCCGGATTGATATAGTGTCATCCAGAAAAGGTTATTCGTGATGGCTTCTCCCACTCCTTCATACAACCCATCGATTTTGACTCTCTTTCTTTGGTATCTGTTTTCTTCTTCCTCTAAAAATTTGTCGACGATAGCCTCATTTTTGTACCGATAAATCTGGTTACGGAGGATTCTCATGTCCTGCCCGACAGATGCCACAAAATAAATATGTTTTTTTTTCGTTTCCGGGAATCGGAGAGTCAAAGCTTCTTCCTGCAAATCCTCCGCTAGGATTCCTTCACGACTGGTCCAGAACAGATAATAGTGTTTTTCAGGCGTTGCGCTTTCTCCTCTTATTTGACCATTGGAAAGGGCTTGGTACGTTCCCGCGAAATCCCAAGGAAAATAATGGATCAGATCGACTTCGATCCCCGCGGGCACAAAAATCCTCCCTATGACGGTCTTTTCGCTCTGACGGGACCATTCCATCACGAGTGTTGTCGGTTTTTTGGAAGGCTTTTTAAGAATAGGCGTACCATCTTCTTTCCCGAACGGAAGTCCCATGTCCAACTTGATGCGGGCATATTGCCCGTCAGGAGAATGCGGCCCTACTTCCGAAATCAGAAAAAGATGATCGATCCCCTCGACTGCCTCATCCTGTTTTTTGGTTTGGATCCGGAAGGCAAAGGCACTTTCCGGATGTGGGGCTAACAACATTCCAGCCCAGTTATTTGCTTCCAATGCCCCGATATAGACATCTTTCCACTGGTAATGAATCTCCGCCATGACACCATCATTCAAAAAAGAAATAATCAATCCAACGAACAACAAGGGACACAAGAGTTTTGCGATAGATTGTCGGAGTTTCGTTCTCTTTCTGATTATCACTTGTTATCTATCCAGACGTTGGAGCCCATACTGTTTTGCCCAGCTCAGTGCTTCAGAATATTCTTTCCGGGTGATCCTTCGGGATATTTCTGGATATTCAAAAGCCTTGTATTCGGGTCTATATTGTCTCATGATATTGATATAGGTGGTTTTAGAGAGGTTCTCAGCCACAAATTTCAAGAATTCTTTGGTCCCTGAAATGCCATTGGGTAGAACCAAGTGCCTGATGATCAAACCTCTCACAGCGATTCCTCGGTGAACCAGAAGATCTCCTACCTGCCGAAACATTTCTTTCAGCGCAATCTTTGCATAATGAGGATAATTGTATGCCTCATCCGAATATTCCCCGGCATGTGATGGCTCCATGTACTTGCAGTCGGGGAGATAGATATCAACGATGCCATCCAGCAACTGCAATATCTCCAATTTTTCGTAGCCGCTCGTGTTATAGACGAGAGGGATACCAAGCCCCATCGGGATTGCCAATTGTAGTGCTTTGACAATACTAGGCAAATAATGAGTTGGCGTAACGAGGTTTATGTTAGAGCAACCCAATTTCTGGAGTTTGATCATGGTTTCGGCCAATCGTTTGTCCGTTATTTCTATTCCTTCCCCCTCAATACTGATCGCATAGTTTTGACAGTAAACACAACGCAGATTGCAGTTTGAGAAAAAAATGGCCCCCGACCCTCCTCGCCCCACCAAAGGAGCTTCCTCTCCGAAATGAGGAGCAGCACTGGACACCTTCACCTTTGCTGTTGCCTGACACTTACCGGTCTGTCCTTTGATCCTGTTTACCCGACAATCCCTCGGACACAGATGACAGTTCTCATAGATGGAATAGAGCTGTTCAACCCGCTGGTCGAGCTTTCCGTTTTTTTGGAGTTGAAGAAAGGATGGATGTTCTTTACTGAAAGAGAGGGAAGGAATCCCGAGGGCAGAACCGAACAGGAATAAAGCGTGATTCAGGAAATTCCTCCTTGAAATGTTATTCAACTTGCACCTCTACTCCTATTGACTTATGTATTTAATATAAACTATTCCCCGCCCTTTTTCAAAACTGATTTTTTATCACGGATCAGGTGACAAGTTCGGATTTACTGGCGAATTTTTTATATTCTCCCGAGGCAAGAATCTTATCTATGAGATGGAACAGAAGTTCGATCTCCTCATCTTTGGTGTAAAAATGAGGGCCGACTCGAACGACGTCCGGATCCTCATCCATTCCCTTTCGAAAATCGACCTTCACTTTTCTTCGAATAAGGGCCTGTTTGACCTGGTGGGCATAAGGCAGGCCGATGGATACCGCTCCGCCTCTCTTCTCGTTCTCAACAGGAGTGTGGACCGGGAATCCCCTCCCTGAGGCATTTGCGATCAGCATTCCTGTTTGCTCGATAGATTTCTGGCGTATGGGTCCTTTTCCAATTTTTTGAATTATGTCCAACCCAGCCATTGCGGTGTACAGGCAAGATATGGGAGGTGTCCCCG
>DAOVBT010000198.1 GCA_030670375.1 Candidatus Aminicenantota bacterium
AGAAGAATACGAAATGCTGTCCCGGCCGATGCTGTACATTGTCGACAAGGAGGGCGGCATCTTTATCTCAGATATGCAAGACCAGGCAATAAAGGTCTTTGATTCGAATGGAGACTTCATCAAAACCATCGGCCGACAAGGAGAAGGACCCGGAGAATTTTCCAATGTGGGGAGGATGACGTTTTTACCGGACGGAAGATTGATGGTGACGGATTCGAGGGCAAACCGGATAAGCCTTTTCGATTCGGAGGGGACCTATCTTGGCACCCATCATTGGACAGAACGTCTGGGAAGGATTTACTGCGCCACAGATGCGGACTGTGTTATGACGGTGTATACCTTCGAAGAGAGTAAGGATCCTCTTGCAGGAAGAAAACTTTTTGTCAAAAAGTTCGATTTTGAAGGAAACGAGATCCTGACTTTCGGCGAGTTTAAGACGGAAGAAATGAAGATACATACGGAATCCACTTCTGGAGGCGGCGCAATGATGATGGGAATTTCGGTCCCGCACTCTCCCCACTCTATTTTTATAGCAGACCAGGCTAGGCAACGCCTATATCACTGCGTCAATAATGAGTACAAAATCGAAGTTTTTGATGAAGACGGAAATATTTTCCGGAGGTTTGACCGGCCCTACGAACCTCTGCCTTTCACCGGCGAAGATGCCAAAAAGTTTCGCTCTCGGTATGACAACAGCAGACAGGAAGGCTTGAAAAAAATGGTGCAGGGAATGTCTATGCCGGCAGTCAAAACGATCACACCGCAGATGCGTGTGGATGATGTGGGAAATCTGTGGGTAGAAACCCATGAGCAGAGAGAGGAGGAAGATAAAGTTTTCACAGCCTACGATATTTTTAATCCGGATGGCTATTATGAAGCCAAAGTTTGGATTGATCTGAAACCTGAAATTTTCGGGAATGACAAGATGTACCGTTTCCACACCGATGAAGAGACAGGCTACAGGTTTGTCAAGCGGTATCGCGTCGTATGGAGTGAATAAGAGAAAAGATATTGAGAGAAGAGCGGTTATTTTGAATTGCTATGCAACAAAAGGAGTCGATAAGAGGTTAAAAAGGTTGCTGGATCTTGGCAAATGGAAAGCACGCGGGAATGTCTTAAGATAAAGGGGGAATTTTATCGCTCGTGTGAGGATTGAATAAGTTCTCTTTGGGGCTTCGGACTTATCCTAATACAATAAAAAAATATTGTATATCTGATAAACAACATAAATATATTGTATTTATAGAGGTATGGATTAGATTATCCATGTGAGGGCTAGCAATATCGTTGATTCCTCCCTTCGGAATTAATCAGTACACATCTCGATTTGTTCTTGATAAAATACCCATAATTCGGCTCCTCTCCCCGAATTATAGATATATGTAATGAGGTGCATTTGATAAAACGATCATCGGCTTTAATTCTTACAATTGTATGGTTATGTTGTTTCCCCTGCGGCTCCTCTCCTGGAATCTTTGACCAAGATGTACCGGATGTTTCAAAACGTGTCCATGTGTATTGTGAGTGTCATAACAGTTGGATAAACGGTCGCGTCGAGAATTTTGCCCATGTGGAGCTGAGAGATGGGACATCTTTCGGCCCAGTTCTGCATGATGCGACCGTCGAAATGAATGGCCACAGACTTTCCTTTGATAACGACGCTCAAACCTTCAAAGGATCGATCGGCCAAGTGGAACAGTGGCAGGAAATCCCCATCCTGATTCAAACCCAGGATAAAAGAAAAGTTAGGGGGCATGTTGTGGTGGTGTTTATGGTGAGATTCACCGAGCCGCAGCCTATTGCTACTGTCCCTTTAGGCAAGATGCTTCCTGTCGTCTGGGAATACAGTGAAGGAAGCATGCACACTGTGGACCTGGAGATCCATACGGACGAGGGTGAGCCAGTCGGTCTTGAAGTTCGCGGGAATCACACTTCGCTCAATCTTGAAAGGCTAGGCTTGAAGATCAACAGAGGGGAGAGGATTAATCTTAGGGTGCTGCCTCCATGGACGAGCAATTATGAATTTTCTGGGAATCTGACCAGGAGGTCAAAGGCCCATTTTATTACAACTGCTGTAATAACGGTTCGATCCCAAAAGTAATGGGCTAAGCTTCCCAAACCTGCGGAATCATTTCTGTCATACCCATGAGTTCAATCCTGTAAGGTTTGACGATGACCACGCAGTAGTTGGGATCGTCTGGGCCGCTGAAATACGCTTTCAGGTTATCATTCCAGAGGCGGTGCCTTTCCTGTTCGTCCGTGCTGATTTCCGCCCGGCCTGCAATCTGCACATAGTTTTCAGTGGATTCCAGAGTTTTGGCACCGCAGATCATATGAACTTCCGGGTTTCTTTTGATGTGTGCCGCTTTGCGTGTTTGGAGGGATGTTACGAACCGGATGGACAAGTCTTCCCCACCAATCCCGACAACATAACGAACCCAGGGATTGCCTTCCTCAGTCGTGGTCGCCACAGGCATGAGTTGCGGTGTTTTGATCACATCGTAGATATTTGCTTTTAGATCGTCCATGTTCACTCCTTTAGTTGTTCTTGGGAAATCCTATATACTCAACAGATTAACGAATGTCAACTTGCAATTTGATTTTGTCTGGAATATAAAGACTTACTCAGTCATCTCTTACAAGGAGGAACGGTCATGAAATGGAACAGAGGAATGGTGTTTTCTCTTGTGAGTTTGTTCCTGCTCGGAGCCTGTCAGACAAATCAAGAAACAGCCATAACAGCCGATGACTATCAGGGAGCAGAGAGCTTTCTTTCCAGAAATCTTCAGAAAAAAGCCTATGGACTGGAAGTCTCCCCCCGATGGATCGGCGAAGGCCACACCTTTTGGTACAGGATTAATACAAGGGAAGGCAAACGATTTCTGATTGTTGATCCAGATAAAAGGGAAAAAAAGGACGCTTTTGACCACGAAAGATTGGCTCAGGTCCTTTCTGAAAAAACAGGGAAATCTATCGAGCCAGGGGAACTTCCCTTTGATTCTTTCAAATTTGTCGATAAAGTACAAAAAAAGATAGAGTTCGAGGCTGAAAAAAAAGTCTGGATTGTCGATCTTGAAACCTACGAGATCACCTCCAGAGAGAAAGAAGAGCCGGGAAAAAAGCTTGAAGAGGAATCGCCGGATGGGAAATATGTGGCTTTTGCCAAAGACCACAATCTGTTCGTCCGATCTGCCAAAACCGGGAAGGAAATCCGGCTTAGCCGCTCTGGGAAATCTTTATACGATGTTGCCTCCGGACTCGACTGGTATAACCTGATCGAAGGAGAGAACGGCCAGAGATCTCCTCATTTCAGGGCCGAGTGGTCTCCTGATTCGAAAAAGATTTTTACACAAATCCTGGACTTGCGTGTGGCACGGAAGATGTACCTTCTGAATTCTGTCGAAGAGGATTACCGCGCCAAGCTTTATTCCTATTACCGGGCCTCCCCCGGGGATGAAAACATCCCTTTTCTCATCCCTGTGATTTATGACATCGAGACAAAAAATGAGGTTTTTATAGATATCCCTCCCATTCCCCACTTCATCGGCCTTGATTTCGAATGGTTCGAAGACAGCCAGAGGCTTTATGCCCGGGTATTCGATCGAGGGTACAAGGGATTGAATGTTTACGAAATCGATGCAGAAACCGGGCAAACGAGAATCGTTACACGAGACGAAAACGCAACCTGTGTAGGGACCGAACTTTCTCGTTATGAAGTACTTCCTAAATCTGGAAAAATGCTGTTGACCTCAGAAAGGGATGGGTGGAATCATCTTTACTCATACGATTGGAAGACGGCTCAATTTGAAAAACAACTGACCGAGGGAGAATTTGTGGTGTTGGATATCGAGCATGTGGATGAGGAGAAAGGGATCGTTTATTTCACCGCTGTTGGGCGGGAGGAAGGCGAGGACCCCTACCTGGTCCACCTCTATCGTGTCGATCTCGATGGGTCCTCTCTCCAGAACTTGACTCCTGAGCCTGCGTACCATGGTGTATCCCTTGCGCCGAATAAATCTTGTTTTGTCGATAACTTCTCCAGGGCGGATTTGCCCACCAAATCTGTGTTGCGGAACTTGGAGGATGGTTCGATTGTGATGGAGTTAGAGGAGGCCGATGTTCATGATATCCTGGAATTGGGTTGGACTTATCCCGAGCCCTTCTGTGTCAAAGCGGCTGACGGGAAGACCGATATTTATGGTCTGATTTGGAGGCCGACCGGTTTTGACCCGTCAAAAAAATATCCTGTCATCGATCAGTGTTATACGGGTCCTCATGGGATAACGACTCCAAAAACCTTCCGACGGGCTATGATGAGCTCAGCCAATTCTTTAGCAGAACTTGGATTCATCCTCATCGCTGTGGATGGACGGGGGACAGCCCAACGCTCGAAGGCTTTTCATGATTTTTCCTACAGAAACCTGGGTCGTGGTTGTGAAGATCATATACCGGCTATTCGGGAACTTGCCAAAAAATATCCGTATATGGATACAGAAAGAGTGGGAATCTACGGCCATTCAGCGGGCGGATATGACACGGTCCGGGGCTTGTTGCAGTGGCCGGATTTTTACAAAGTCGGCGTATCCTCTGCCGGAAATCACGACCACCGGATGGCCAAAGCCTGGTGGCCAGAGCAGTACATGGGATATCCCGTGGGGGAATTTTATGAGGAGCAATCCAACATCACCAGTGCCGGCAAACTGGAAGGGAAGCTGCTTCTTGTACATGGAGCGATGGACGACAACGTGAATCCGGCGTCCACTATCCGGTTGGTCGATGCTCTGATCAAAAATAACAAGGATTTCGACCTGATCATCATCCCCCCGAGTCGGCACGGTTTCAGAGAAGAGTACAGCGATTATTTTACGCGCAAAAAATGGGATTTTTTTGTGAAACATCTGTATGGAGTCGAACCGCCGGCTTACAAAATCACGCCTGCTGAAAACGATTAGAAGCTGTTGAGTTTTTTGAAGCCGAATAGGGACTTGACCTTGGTGGTGA
>DAOVBT010000436.1 GCA_030670375.1 Candidatus Aminicenantota bacterium
CTAAAGGATTAGAGATGCAGGCAAGCACGGGAACAGAGGTTGGAGTGGTAGAGATTGGGAGTTAACGCGCGCAGTTCTGAGCCGCCGAGAAGAGCGGTGAGCGAATGGCGTTAAAAATCTGCACGGGAGCAAAGCCATTTCTAAAAGCCTAGACAGAGTTTTTTCAAATCACGAGAAAAAAGAGGCTTCCCACGAGTGACTTGATATTCTTTTTGCAGGTAGTATAATGAAACAAGGAATGGCAGGATATAACACGACAGTCACAAGAAGCGGCGTAGACTTTCACGTCCAAACACAGGATAAGGGAAGGCCGGCCAATTATGTGGAATCGACAGTCTATAAGGCCGGCCAGGTTTTGTCTTCAAGGAAGACCTTTTACACTTCTTTTCTCGACAGCCCAGACCTCCAGAATAAAATTAAAACCATCATCGAAGAGCAGCACAACACGATCCTAAAGGAAATCGCAGAAGGTAAATTCGACCCCCTTTAACCTGAATAATCCAGGTGAAATGATATATCTCCCACAAATAAAAAACACAGCGCTATGAGTAAAAAACGGTTGTTTTTGATCGATGGGCATTCTCTTCTCTACCGGGCCTACTATGCCATCCGGCACCTCACGAACTCCCAAGGTTTCCCCACCAATGCCATCTTCGGCTTCCTCAGCATGATGAGAAAACTTCAGGATAAAGAAAACCCGGCTTATCTCGGAATCGTATTCGATACAAAAGGCCCGACTATCCGTCACGAAGTTTTCAAAGAGTACAAAGCAAACCGAAAACCTATGCCAGAAGATTTAGCCGTTCAAATCCCCGTTTTAAAAAAAATCCTGAAGGCCATGCGCATTCCCACCGTCGAACGTGAAAAATACGAAGCAGACGATGTGCTCGGCAGCCTTGCCAAAAAGGCCTCTGCGAAAAAAGTTCACTCCGTCCTCGTTTCCACGGACAAAGACCTCTACCAACTGGTGAACGAATCGACAACCCTGTACAACCCTGCCAAAGAAATTCACATGGACGAAAAAGCTGTCGAAAAACACTTTGGCGTCCCCCCGTCCCAGGTTGTCGATGTCCTTGCTCTCTGGGGTGATCCTTCGGATAATGTTCCCGGCGTCCCGGGTGTCGGCGAAAAAACGTCCAAGGCATTGCTCCATCAATTCCGCACTCTCGAAAACCTACTGGAGAACATCGATCAAATTCAGAAACCGCCTTTGCGAGAAAAAATCATAAAAAATCTAGACCAGCTCCGACTGAGCCGACAACTGGTGACCATCGAGAAAGACCTGGACGTTGATCTCGATCTCAAAAACCTTTCGGTCTCTGACCCCAGTTATGAAGAGCTGATCCCTCTGCTCCAAGAATTGGAATTTTCCGCCATGCTTTCGGAGCTCATCGAAAAACAGGACAAATCCGAAAGAGAATACTGTGTCATCTTTAAAGCAGAACAATTGCAAAAGCTTGTCTCCAGGATAAAAAAGATCAAACGTGTTTCTTTAGACACAGAAACAGATAGTCCGTTTCCTACAAGAGCTCGTTTGGTGGGCATGTCCTTTTCCGTCGAGCTTGATCAGGCATTCTACCTCCCCCTCGGTCATGATTATGCCGGCGTTCCCGCGCAGCTTTCCAAGGAAAAGGCGTTCCGGATCCTCAGCCCGGTTCTATCCGATCCAAAGATCAAAAAGATCGGTCAAAACATCAAGTATGACTTTATCGTGCTCCGAAGAGAAGGATTAGAACTGCGGGGAATCGACCTAGACACCATGGTCCTTTCCTATCTGCTGGAACCAAATTGGGGGAAACACAATCTGGGGAAATTGGCTCTGAGTTACCTTCAGAAAAAAACCATCCCTTATGAGGAAATCGTGGGGAAGGGAAAAAACCAGGTGACGATGAACGCGGTGGATATCGAGAGGGTGGTTCCCTATGCCTGTCAGGATGCGGATTTCTCAATCGCGCTCAGTGAACAGCTATGGCCCAGAGTCAAGGAACAAAAACTGGATGGCATCTACACGGAATTTGACCTCCCGTTGATCACGATCCTCGCTGACATGGAAACCTGGGGAGTGAAAATCGATCCGGACAGATTAAAGGATCTGAGCGAGGAGATCCAGGAATCTCTCGATCGTCTTTCAAGCAGAATTTTTGAAATAAGCGGAGAGGAATTCAACCTCAACTCTCCAGCCCAACTCGCAAGCATTCTGTTCGAAAAAATGGGGCTGCCGACTTCTCGACGGACAAAAAAAACCAAGGGATACTCCACAAGCGTTACCGTTCTCCAGGATCTGGCCCAAAACTTTCCGATCGCCCAGCATACTCTGGAATACAGGCACTTGGCCAAACTCAAGTCCACCTATGCCGATGCTCTTCCACTTCTGATCAACCCCGAAACAGGAAGGATCCATACATCCTACAACCAAACGGTCGTAGCCACCGGAAGGCTTTCCTCCAGCAATCCTAACCTCCAGAATGTTCCTGCTCGGGGAGAGTGGGGGCCACGATTTCGCCAGGCCTTCATCCCGGAAAAGGGACATCTCTTTCTCTCCGCCGATTACTCCCAGATCGAGCT
>DAOVBT010000311.1 GCA_030670375.1 Candidatus Aminicenantota bacterium
CGTTTGACCAGCAAACAGGATTGAATTCCATCGTGGTCGTCAATCCCGATGCTCAAAAAAGGGCTGATGATCTGGATGAGTTATTTTCTCGGACAAAAAAACTCCGCCCTCTCCATGGGATTCCCATCATCGTCAAGGACAACTACGAAACAAAAGACATGCAGACAACGGCCGGGTCCCTTGCCTTCAAAGGTTTTATCCCGCCGGAGGATGCTTATCAGGTCAGAAAACTGCGGGAAGCGGGAGCAATCATCCTGGCAAAATCCAACATGGCGGAATGGGCCTTCAGCCCGCTCCGCACGGAAAGCTCCATAGCCGGAACAACAAAAAACCCCTACGATCTGGAGCGAGTGCCAGCCGGCTCGAGCGGAGGCACGGCGGCCGCAGTCGCAGCAAACTTCGGGACAGTCGGATTGGGAACGGATACAGGCAATTCCATCCGGGGCCCTTCTTCCCATTGCTGTTTGGTGGGTATCCGTTCTACCATGGGATTGACCAGCCGGGACGGCATCATTCCCCTTTATTTGCGTAACGACATCGGCGGGCCCATGGCCCGAACGGTCGAAGATGCCGTCAAAATATTGGAATTGATCGCCGGTTTTGATCCGTCCGACCCGATCACGGAAAGGAGCAAAGATATCAGCCCTTTCCACTACACATCATGCCTGGATGAAGACGGCCTCAAAGGAGCTCGGATCGGCGTGTTCCGGTATTACACGGACAAGCCCACGGCAAACGCCCAGATTAAAGACTTGTTTGAAAAAGCAATCGAGGACATGAAATCGTGCGGCGCAGAGATCGTGGATCCCTTCGTCATTCCTGATTTCGAGGAGCTTACGAAAAACATCTGGTGCGATATGTTCCGCCACGACATCAATAATTATCTCGCTTCTCTTGGTGGTTATGTACCCTTTAATAATCTCACAGAGATCGTGAACACCGGGCAGTACTCGGCTTATATCGAAAGAAGACTGAAGCGTGCTCTGGAGGTGCCTCGGGAAAAAGAGGTCCAATGCCTGGATGTCTACTGCGAACCAAAAAACATCGCATTTCGTGGATGCATCCTCAAAGCCATGGAAGAGTTTCAACTGGATGCCATCGTTTATCCCACGTGGAGCAACCCGCCCAGGAAAATCGATGACAACAAGAGCCCGGCCGGAGATAACAGTCAGCTAATCCCTCCTCACACCGGCTTCCCGGCAATCACGGTCCCGATGGGTTTTACCTCTGAGGGACTTCCCACAGGATTACAAATTGTGGGGAAACTATTCGAGGAGCCGGTCATCATCCAAATTGCCTATGCCTATGAGCAGGCCACCAAACACCGCAAACCACCAACCAGGTTTCTTGTTACAAAACGATAATAGCAGCAGAAATTTTTTGTAAAAAGACTTAAGATCTTATTATTTCCGTTTGGCAGTCCAAGGGGAGGTTCCTTGTCCCCTTTCCACTTCCCCGGTCATGGTGTCACCCTCAACGGTCCCCGTATATTTTATGGTGAATTCACCTCTTGGAGTGCTCCGGGTGAAGGACCATTCCACCTTGTTTCCTTGGATCGTACCTTCAGCCGTCATCTCGCCGCCGCCTTGTCCTCCCCTCATCCCACCTTGCATGGTGATCGTCAGTTTCTCCCCGTCCTGTTCGATATGGATGGTTTGCGTTCTTTCACCGCGAGGAGTCTCCGAGGTCATTTCCCAATCGCCGGTCACATTGATATCCTGACCGCTCAACAAGGCAGGAAACAATACAAGAGCGATGATCGCAAGCATTGAACAGACTTTTTTCATTTTTTCCTCCTAGATTATTTTTTACCTATTCAACAGTTTAGACGCCATTTTTTCTGATTCTCTTCCTTTCTCCTTTAGACAATTAAAATAGCCGTTCTATTTCAATCTGGCAACCAAATTCTTCTCTCTAACGTTTATAAGAACGCAAGGGATTAAGCCTGTGACAAAAATTACCAACACAATAAATCTAAAATTATCAACTAATTTTATAGTTGACAAACTAAATGTTTAGTTGTATATTAGAGGTACCATGAAAAGATTAACAAAGGCCGAAGAACAAATCATGCAGATCTTATGGGACATCAATCAGGGATTTGTGAAGGACATCATCGAAAACCTTCCTGATCCAAAGCCAGCCTATAACACGGTGTCCACGATCGTCCGAATCCTGGAAAAAAAAAGATTCGTCTCCCACAATGCCTTCGGTAATTCCCATGAATACTATCCTACCATCTCGAAGGAGAATTACACCGAAGCCTACTTGAACAGCATCATCAAGGATTATTTCAGCAATTCCTTCAAAGAGATGGTTTCCTTTTTTACCAGAGATAAGGACATGAGCATCGAGGAACTGGAAGAAATCCGGAAAATGATAAACCGGGAAATCCAAAAACAAAAGAGAGATAAAAATGATTAACTTTCTTCTCTATCTGGTCGAGTCGGGGATTTGTTTGGGTTTGCTATATCTGATTTATACAATTTTTCTCAGCAAGGAAACATTTTTTAAGACCAACAGGCTCTACTTGCTCTTCTCCATTCCTATCTCCTTCATTATCCCTCTTTTAAACATGCCCTCGCCTTTCCTGACAGCCCGAACCTTGGAACCTCGATACATTTCTTCTCCCGTCTCCGGGGTTTCTGCAACTTCCTTAAGTTTAGGAAATTTTATCGGCATCGTTTATCTTCTGGGAGTTGTCTTTTTTCTCATCCGGTTCGGGTATAAAATCATCCAACTTTCGATACTGATCAGAAAGTATGGGTATCAAAAATGCGGAAAATTAAAACTCGTGTATATCGAAGAGGATACCGCTCCCTTCTCCTTTTTCCATTATTTTTTCCTGAATAAATCCAATATTTCTCAGCATGATCTTCTCAGAATCATAGATCATGAGTTGGTTCACATAAATCAACATCACACCATTGATTTGATCGTCATAGAATTGCTGACGATTGTTGAATGGTTCAATCCTTTTGTGCGGCCGTACAAAAAATCTTTAAAAGAAACACATGAATACTTGGCCGACAACCAAGTTATCGCTCAGGGCTGCAGCCGAGCCAAGTATCAACTGCTCATTTTCGAGCAGCATGTGGGAATGAATTTGTTCGAATTCGTGAACAACTTCAATCACTCACTCATCAAAAGGAGGATAACCATGATGACAAAAGGCAAATCAAAATCCTGGGCTAAATCCAAATTTTTGCTGATGATCCCTGTAATCTGTTTTCTCGTCCTGGCATTTGCCAATCCTAGACAGGCAAGCTCGACAGACAATGCCATGATGAATTCGACCGAGGATATTCAAGCTTCTGACGATGCAAAGCAAAAAGAAAAACAAAAAAAGCTCACAGAACTCATGTTGAAGGAAAAAGAACTGAAAGAACTGTACGCCAAAACAGAAGATGCCGAAATGAAAAAAAAGATCAAACAGAAATTAGCGCAGATTCAGCAAGCGAAAGAAACCGAAGTATGGGTCGAAAACGGACCGAAAATCATCAGTGAAAAAGAATACGTTGATACGACCAAAAAGATCAAGACCCTGCTCGAAACCACAGAGGACCCCAAAAAAAGAAAAGAACTGAAAAACAAGCTGAAAGATCTCCAAGAAATGAAGACCAAAGGGTTGGTCAAATCCACCAACATCGACTACGAAAAGGAAGCACAAATACTCAAGGAGATGTACGAAAAGGAAAAGGACCCAGAAAAAAAGAAGCTTA
>DAOVBT010000376.1 GCA_030670375.1 Candidatus Aminicenantota bacterium
CCCTTCAAATCTGCGAACGCTTTGTTCGGCGTAACGAACCAGAGCGAGCCTTCTTCATCCAGGACATCCTCTTTTGTCGACAACCAATAAAAATTGCTGCCGAGGGTCTCTCCCGAGGTATTCTTGAGTCTCAGGTCGATAAAATAGACAGAATTTAGGTCCTCTATCCGGGGGATTTCGAAGATCTTTATCGCCCTATTATCCCCGATACTGACGGGTATATTCTCCGTAAGGAGAACCTTCGAGTCCATGTCCAAGATACGAACCTCGGCCGTCAGATCATCGAAAGAATTAAGGGTGTCGTTCACCACATAAATATCTTTATCTCCCAGATTGTAGACGATATTGAGCGGCTCCGAACCTGTTTTGACACCGTAGAAGGCCCCGTTCGGCATCAAGTAATAGTCGAACAGCTGCCAGTACATTTCCGGCCATGCCGAGTTATACATCCACTGGATAATGCCTGTGGTGTTGTGTTTGTTCACTCCGAAAGCCTCGAACATCGCCCGGATAGTTTCATAATTGGCCACCTGGGCCACACGGGCAAATTCCTCCACGGTTTCAGGTTCTCCGTAACGGTTGTCGAGCGCATGCACATACCGGTCCAGCGTGTTGAATTCATTTCTTCCGCAGTGAAAATCCCAAAAGTCATCTATCGGCCAAAGATGGTCTTCGGGGATCATCTTTTTGATACTCTCCAGCGGCGGGGGCTGGGGGCCCGGGCCTGTTTCCGTGTTGAACCCAAACGCGCCTCCCCGCTCTTTATCCACATACCAGTAATTGGGCGTCACATAGTCGTAGGGCCCGTTCATTTTGACGGCGGTCGGACCGGTGATCTCGCTATCGGTCAACCCGCAGGCGGACAGCCTGGGACGGGTCGGGTCCACTTCGTCCAAATAGGAGTAATACTTGTTCTCCAGTTCTGGCCGCGGCAGCATATCGCTCCCCAGTACCCAAACGAAGATGCTGGGATGATTGCGCAGCCAAACGACCTGATCCCTCAAAGATCGCGCGATCAAATCCATCTCTTCGAGCGTCTTTATCCCGCCGAATTTATCCACAGGTTTTCCCAGGTAATCCTCCCATTCCCAGTGGCAGCTCCATCCCGCCATGAGGAGGATACCATTCCGGTCGGCCAGGTCATAAAGCGTCTGACCGCTCCCCCAGAAACCTTCCAGTCGCAAGGTGTTTAGGTTCATGTGCTTTGCGTACTCGATCTGGGCTTCAATCTTTTTTGGGTCCTCGACCAGGAACAGGTCATCCACCCACCCGGCTCCCCGGATGAGTACCTTTTTGCCGTTGATCTTGTATCCACGGTGGCCGCCCTCATTGATGTAATCGGAAACTTCGCGGATCCCGAAACGGATGTCTTGAACGTCGGATACATCACCATCGACCGTGGCGGTCATTTTTAAACGATACAAGTTGGGATTGCCCATATTGTTCGGCCACCACAAGCGCGGATGGCTCAGCGTCAGATCCTCGAACTCCTCAGGATGGAATGAGATTTCTTGTTTCTCATGAGGTTCCAGATTAAAGGACCTCTCGAATTGGATATCTTCTATTTCGCCGTCGAGAACCCCTGAGATCCTTTCGCCTGTATGATTGGTCAGATCGGCAGACACCGTCAAACGAGCCTCTTCCAGAGTTTCTAGATCGACTTCGCACTGCACGAAGGGATCGCCGATGGAAACCGAACCGCTGCGGCTCAATTTCACCCCCCGCCATATTCCCATGTTCTCGTCGGGCGGCCGGGGATTCCAGTCCACGAATCCGATCGTAAAATCGCCGGGTTTCGGGGGCAGCACTTCGATGGCAAGCGCATTCATCCCTTGGACCACGACATCCGTGATATCGATCTCGAAGATACGGAATGCCCCGAAGAGTTTGTCGGCAGAGGCGATTCTTTTCCCGTTCAACCAGACGTTGGCGCTGTAGTTGATCCCTTCGAGGACCAAACGGACGTTCGAGCCGGCCTTGACTTTATCCTGTTCGAATTCCTTTCTGTACCACCATGTTTTCTTGAATTGTTCGGTCGGGATGTCTTCCAAATTTTTCCCGAAAAACGGGTCTTTGTAGACATCATTTTCGATAAGAGCCGCCAAAACAGTGCTGGGCACGGTCGTCGGATACCAGCTTCGCACATCCAGACCGGGCTGCGATAAAAATTCCCCACCTTCCGACAATTCATCGGACGACTGGAGATGCCATCCTTTATCCAGCGAAATTTCGAAAGGAAAGGTATCTACAGGTTGATGGCAGAAAGAAAAAAACAGGACGAGAACTAGGAATAATAAAACCGACAATGGACTGTGTCTAAGCTTTTTTGAGATCATCATGGATTTCCTCCCTAAGATTAATTTACTTGGTTCTCTTCCATTTACTTTTACTTCGCTACAACCAGAAAATTTTTATCTTTTACTCCATTTCGAGAGTTTCTTTATTCAACACGGCTTTGATCACATCTTTCTTTTCAGGATCTTGTTCCAGCGCCTCCCAGGACCAGAATATAACGCCCGCGGACGGATATTTTAATGCTTCCACAAGAGCATCCTGAAATTCCTCTGGTGTGAAATTTTTTTCGAGGTAAGCTTTGCTGACTTGAATGCTGGGAATAACCCGGCCGGTTGTCTGTTTGTGCACATCTTGAACGACAGAATGGATCCAAGGAGGTTTCCGTTTCAACATGTGGGAGTAACACATCGGCGAAAAAAAATCGGCATAGTCATGCATCGCCGCCAGGTCCTGGCCCGCGACGATTTTGATCGCTCCCCCAAAATCCCTCTCCCTCCAAGGAACGGTGTGAATATTGACCAGCACACTTGGATCGGTTTTTTTTATTTCCCCGGCGATTTCCTTAACCGTGCCGGCGATGACACGGCATTTCCACTCCGTCCAATCCTCCAGATGGTTATTCAAAATCCATGTCGCTTTTTCGGGTATAGATGAAAGCATGTCGGGTATCTTTATTTGGGTCTCTTTTTGAAATTTACCCACGCAGGACGCATCGAAACAGGTCTGAACGATGGAGTTTATATCTCTTCCGGGATAGATCTTTTCCCAGTAAACGAAATAGCGGATAAAGTCGATGCTTATGCCATCGGGATTATATTCCCGGATAATCGACTTGATTT
>DAOVBT010000352.1 GCA_030670375.1 Candidatus Aminicenantota bacterium
TCGCTGTGAATGTTTTGGATGGACACAAGAGAAAAAATTTGTCCTCTCAATTTGAATCCCGTGGCATACAGGACTAGATGAAGCAACTCGTTTTGATCTTCAACCTTGATTAGGGCACGTCCTTTGGGTTTTATCTTGAAAAGCGTATCCACAAGAGGCTTGCTGAATGTTTCGAGAGACTGGATGTTTTTTAAAGCAGGGATTCCGAGAAGACGCTTGGCGGCTGGGTTGATCAATTCGACATCTCCGTTGGGTTGATAGGCGATCAATCCGATCCCGATATGTTGGACAACGGTCTGCAGATACCGGTAATGTTCTTCTTTTTCTGTTCTCGTTTTCCGGAACACATTCATGACCTCAGTGAAAGCTTTTCTCATCCCGTCAAAGGAAGGTCCTAGCCCGACGTCTTTGAATGTCTGAGAGAAATCACTGTATCGAATGGATGTGAAAAAACGTGTCAGATCCCTGTTGGTTTTTTCAACATAGTGAATCAAAGCATAGGTTTGATAAATGATGAATACGCCGACGATAAACAAAGCGGCATACAGAAAGGTTTGAAATAGGATGAAGAAAAATCCAAAGATGGTTAAGCCTAGAAGGATAACCCGGATGATGCAGTTAAGCCGAAATCTGTTATAAACCATATTTTTCCAATCTGCGGTACAATGACGCTCTGGATAATCCCAACTCTTCGGCAGCGTGCGTTATGTTTCCTCCATGTTTACTGATGGCACGATGAATGACCAATTTTTCGATTTCCTCTAGATTATAATCATCAAAACTCATGGAATCCCCTTTGACCTCCTGAGTTGGAAAAAAGAAATCCGTTGGTTGCAGAACTTGGGAATCGCTCATGATGATGGCCCGCTCGATGGCATGCTGGAGTTCTCTTACATTCCCAGGCCAATGGTACTTTTCCAATCTTTTTAATGTAGCAGAACTCAGGCGTCGTAAAGGCTTATTGTACTTTTTGCAGTAGATCTTTAAAAAATGTTCCACAAGAGCAGGAATATCGCCGATTCGTTCTCGAAGCAGAGGGATCCGGATTTCCACTGTATTGATGCGATAGAGCAAATCTTGGCGGAATTTGTTTTGATTGATCATTTCATGAATTGGCATGTTCGTAGCACAAATCAGGCGCACATCCACTTCTATGGGTTTGTTCGAACCAAGACGAATGACTTTCCTGTTTTCTATCACCGTCAACAGTTTTGCTTGGAGAGTGAGGGGGAGATTCCCTATTTCATCGAGAAAAAGTGTTCCCCCTGAAGCAATTTCAAAACGGCCGGCCCTGTCACCCTTTGCATCCGTGAAGGCGCCTCTGACATGGCCGAAAAGTTCACTTTCAAAAAGGGTCTCACTCAATGCACCCATATCCACGCTTATGAAAACTTCCTCGGCCCGCGAAGATTGGCGATGCAGATCTCTGGCCACCAATTCTTTGCCCGTTCCATTTTCCCCCAGTATCAAAACATTGGCTTCGGTCTTGGCGACTTTTTGGATAGCATCAAAAACGGCTTCCATAGCAGGGCTTTTGCCGATGAAATCATGGAAGGGCTGATCGAGGTCTGCGCTCAGTTGTTTCTGTTTGAATCGAAGTTTGGTCGCTTCTGTTCGCGTTTGCCTGAGGTTCATGGCTGTGGTGAGGGTTGCGATGAGCCTTTCATTCTGCCAGGGCTTGAGAACAAAATTCGAAGCTCCTTCCTTGATTGCCTGGACAGCCATGTCCACATCACCGAAGGCTGTGATCAGAATAACGACAGCATTAGGATCGATTTCATGGATTTTGTCCAGCCAATAAAATCCTTCTTTTCCGCTGGTGGCTCCCTTTGCGAAGTTCATATCCAAAAAAATAACATCGAATGCTTCGTTTTTGAGCAATGAAGGAAGGACTTCTGGCGTTTTTTCTGTGTGGACGTGCGTGACGTGTTGTTTAAGGAGTAAACGGGCAGCTTGGAGGATGTCTTCGTCGTCATCGATGATCAGGATTTTCCCTGTCTTTTTATTCATATTATAATCTCCGTAAATTCGGATATATGTACATTCGTTGAACTATGAGTAGCAAGATATGTGCCGTTCGCATGACATCCGTATTCCTCAGACTTCCTGTGGCTTTTAGAAACTATCCATATTATAATATAACTGTTCGATTATGAACAGCCTGTGTTTTGCAAGCGAACACTTTTTTTAGGGATTTTAGAAGCAATCAGAATGCTTCCCCTAGGTTTGTGAGACTGGCACAATTATTGCAAAAGGATAAGCCTGATGAACAGTCCAATCGAGTAAGGAGAGCCCAAATGGGAATGGACAAACAGATCGAAAAAAAGAAATGGCCTCCAAAAAAAATTGCTACGTTTGCAGGGTCGGGGCTATTTATTGCCTTTGTTATATACATTTTCGTTTTTGGAATGAGCAAGTCCTCCCTCAATGTAAAAGCAGAGCGCCTCACCATATCTGATGTAATCCGAGGGCCCTTTCAGGAGTTTATCCCGGTCATGGGAAATGTTCTCCCGTATTACCACTATTTAACGGCAGTCGAAGGGGGAACAGTGGAGGAAATTTATCTCAGAGCCGGAACCAGGATAGAAAAGGGAGATCCGATTTTGAAACTGGCCAACACCACTCTCCTGATAAACCTGATGTGGCGAGAGTCGGAATTGTTTCAGCAGATCAACAATCTTCGTAACACACGGCTGGAGATGGAACGTTACCGCCTGCAATTGAATCAACAACTTGCGCTTGTAGAAAATAATCTCCAGCAGCAGAAACGGGTTTATGGACGCTACCAGGAGTTGATAAAGGACGATTTAATCTCACAACATGAGTACGAATTGGCCCAAGACCAGTATGATTATCTGGTGAAAAACAAGGAATTGACCATAGAGAGCCAGACAAAGGATATAGAGTTCCGTCAAAGACAGGTTGACGCACTGGAAGATCAGGTTGCTCGTATGCAGAACAACATGGACATTATTAGATCACGATTGGAGAATTTGACCATCAAGGCTCCAGTCGCTGGTTATCTGACAGCTTTGGACGCAGAAATAGGCCAATCCAAACTGGCCGGGCAAGACTTGGGACAAATAGACACATTGGAAGGATACAGGATAAGAGCAGGTATAGATGAACACTACATCGCCCGTGTGGAAAAAGGCAGAAATGGAGGATTCGAATTCGCTGGGAAAAATTATGACATCGTAGTCAACAAGAAATATCCTTCGGTTGTGGATGGCCGGTTCGAAGTCGACATGGAGTTTGTGGATGAAACACCTGAGGGCATTACGGCTGGACAAACGTATCACATCCGATTGGAACTGGGAGACATCTCAGAAGCGATCCT
>DAOVBT010000186.1 GCA_030670375.1 Candidatus Aminicenantota bacterium
ACTTCATATGGGCTGACCATCACAAGAATCGACCACGAGTTAAAGGATCTTGTTTTCAGTTCCACAAGCTTTTGACAGGAAAGATGCCCTGTGATATAAGCGAATCTCCGTGAAAGCACTCAACGATTTCTACCAGCGCCACATCGTTCTGTTCAATCTTCTTTTCTTATTATTTTTTCTTTATTTGTTTCTCCTCAGCCTCGAGCTTATGGGAGCCTCTCTCAATATGTTCGGCGAGGGATTAGCTGAAACCCTGATCGCAACCACCACCAATCCTTTAGTGGGTTTATTCATCGGAATCCTTGCAACTTCCATCATCCAGTCTTCATCGACAACGACATCAATCGTCGTGGGATTGGTAGCGGGAGGCGCGCTGAACGTGGCCAATGCCATCCCGATCATCATGGGGGCCAATATCGGAACTTCGGTGACAAATTTGATGGTCTCTATGACGCAAATAAGACGGGAAGCGGAGTTCAAACGGGCAGTGTCGGCAGCCACCGTGCATGATTTCTTCAATGTCCTGGCTGTCCTGGTGCTTTTTCCGCTTCAGTATTTCACCAATTTTCTAGGGAAAGCGGCCACATTCCTGGGAGAAAACTTCCAGAACATCGGCGGCCTGAATTTTTTAAGTCCAGTCAAAACTTTGACCAAACCTCCGGTTGAAGTTTTAAAGGAGTTTCTTGGCAATTATCCCTGGCTCCTATTGGTACTATCGCTCATACTGTTGATTTTTGCCCTCACCCGGATGGTGAAATCCTTGAGAATCTTGGTGGTCAAAAAAGCCGAGGCCTGGTTCGACCGTTACCTGTTCAAAACAGCTCCCAGGGCTTTGCTGGTGGGATTGTTACTGACGGCCATGGTCCAGAGTAGCTCGATAACGACCTCTCTGGCAGTCCCGATGGCAGGCGCCGGATTGTTGACACTGGTACAGATCTTTCCCTATACTTTGGGAGCGAATATCGGGACCACGGTTATGGCGATCCTGGCCGCCCTTGTGACAGGAGATCTCTCCGCGATTATCGTCGCTTTTTCCCATCTTCTGTTCAATATATCCGGCATGATCGTCTGGTGGCCGTTCAAATTTGTCCCTATCTCGATGGCCGAGAAGTTCGCAGGGATCGCTGTGAAACACAAGATCATAGTAATTCTGTATATCGTCGTCGTCTTTTTTGTTATTCCCATAGCACTGATATCCATTTTAAGATGAGGAGAGATTTTAATGTTTAAAAAATGGCTGGCAATTTTTAAAAAGGATACATTGATGGACAGGGCTTACCAACGATCCTTCGACATGCTGGCTATCACCCTGTCGATGTGCATGGAAGCAAAGGTTTCCCTCAGGCAGAGGGAGGACAGCGAAATCGACCTTTCAATGAAGGATAAGGATAAGGAGGTCAACAAATACGAACGTGAAGTCCGGCGAATGGTGTTCAATCACCTGGCTGTTCAAGGCACGGCTGACCTGCCATCGGGAATGGCCTTGATCAGCATCATCATCGATATCGAACGCCTCGGAGACTATGCCAAGAATATGCTGGAGCTTGCCTTTGACCATCCCGGCAAGCTTCATGGAGGACAATTCGAAGAAGAGATCATCCGAATCGAATCGGCAGTGGAAGACAGTTTTGTCCAAACCAAAAAATGCTTCGAAGAAGGGGATGTGGATCTGGCATTCGAACTTCTGGACAAATACGCTTGGGTCAACGATGTCTGTGATGAAATAGTCAAGGCCGTTGTCAAAGAGATGGATTCGAATATCCGTCCTGGGGACGCAGCAGCGCTTGTCCTTTATGTCCGCTGGCTAAAACGGATCAACTCTCACTTGAGCAACATCACGACCAGTGTGTGCAATCCTTTTGACCGCATCGGCTTCCAGCCCAAAAAAAGCTAACTCGTTTCGGCAAAAAATGAATCCTCGAAAAGGATATGCACCCGAGGATTTAAAAGCGATAGTGGAGGGCAATCCAGAATTTCGTCGTATCCGTAGCACGGCTATTCGCATTATAACCGGCAAATTTTAAAAGCACATCCAGTCTTTCCAACACCGTCAACTGAGCCATAACATCCAACTCCGATCCATAGCGGATACTGTCATGGTCAGACCGAAAATCATGATAGACGAGTTTTAAAACCAGCGGGCGCTGAAGAACATCGAAGTTGGCACCAACAAGAAAATAGACGTCCTGAATACCATTCAACGGCGTGGATAAAAATTTATCGGCCCAACCGTTAAAGGCATGCAAAGTCGCAAAGGGTGTGGAAAATCCGTATGTCCCGTCTCCACCGAGGACCTCATAGCCGACCTTCGCCGTATACCTTGTCCAGTTGCATCCCAGTTCCAAGAATCGATAGGTGGCATTGATAACATCAGATCCCTGTTTGTAATCATGTTGAGTGGCAAACTCCAATGCATACAAAACCGATATCTCATCTGTGACCCCATAATCACCGGTGAAGCGAAGCCCAAAATTCTGGTGTGAGCTGTCAGGATTATTTTTGTTATCGAAAAAATGGGCATAAGCACTCAGGCCCCCCAGAGAAAATTCATAGTTCAGATGAAAGACAAAGGCATCGAGCTCGATGTGACTCAACCGGCTGTGATGCGCTCCAAAAATGCGGTTGATCCTTGAAAAGTACGTTAGGGTGAAGGTGAAATCTTGGAGGGATGTGTTGACGAATTTAAAAGCGTCGAATGTTTGCTCATTCTGCCTCCAACCGACATTCCCGATGAAACGGGCGTTATCCAGGATGATTCTCTGACGTCCCAATCTGAAGGAAAAATTTGCGATCCCGCTGTAATCGAGATAAGCCTGGTTCAATTCGGTATCTTCAGGATCTGCTACAATGGGATATTCTGTCTTCCCGTTGTCTGTGCTGTTGTAATCCCCGATTCCGATGACATGAATGGTCTCCAGGTCGAAATGGAGATGGAAACCATAAAAATCTTTGGTGGTATACCCCAATCGCAGCCGCAGAGTCGAGGCTGTAGCATTCTTCTCTATGCCGTCTTGATTCACGAATTCGAAACGATATCTTGCATCCAAGGATATCTTTCCGTTTTCGATGGTATCTCTCAAATCATCTGCCATTGCCGTAACCTGCAAAAAAAACAGAAGAACCAGGGTAAAACTGATAATTTTTTTTAATCCCATCTCATACCTCACATAATTAACCTGAACTATTCATCCCTTATTTCTTGAACAGTTTATTGTAGATTTCCTGGATTTTTCCAGACCGGATGCCCTTTTTCAGGTCTTCTGTTGACTGGCTCAGCCAGGAATGCATCGGATCTGTCTGTAGCAAGTTTTTGATGTAGGCGTTTATGTCGGGGTTTTCGTACTCCAGGGCTTCGGGGATAAATTTGAAATAAAAATGTTGGGCAACCTCGTAAATCCCATGCCACCAAGTGTAATCCGGCCCCATCATGGCAGCTCCATGGCGTGCCCTTCGCCCTTCATGATGCCACAATTCCCAGAAGGTCCATTCGATCTTGTTCGAAAAACTTGCGGGATTCTTGAACAATTTTTTATCTCTCAACATGGCAATGATCTCGCTTGCCGGTCGTGCGAATTTTTCGTTGTAAAGGACCACCAGAGCATCGAACTGATAATAATGATTCTTTGCAAACGTCTTCCCATGGCAGGCCCCGCACACATTCAGCATATTCGAACGCTTCTTTTCCCAATCGTCCTTTTTTTTCGAAATGATCGGGCGCAAAGTCCAGGAAATTCTCTGTCCCACGTCATGGGTCAAAGCCTGCTTCTGGGTTGCCGACATATGGCATGTGGAGCATGTCGGAGCAGCGGCGTAATCCACACCTACGACCCAGTTCTCCGCATTCAAATTCATCTTATCGATGTTGGTATAATAGACATTCCCATGTTTGGACTCCTCGTAAACCTCTTTTTGAGGATGGTCGGGTCCCAAATGACATTTGGAACAGACTTCGGGCTGCCGAGCCTGTGCTTTCGAAAAGGCGTGGCGTGTATGGCAGGCAGAGCACGATCCCTTGGAACCATCCGGATTCAAGCGGCCGATCCCAGAATTCGGCCATGTTTCCGAGGCCAATTTATTCCGCAATTCTGGATCGATTTTCACCTTTGCGCCATGGCAGCTCTCGCACCCTGTGATCACGGCGGGACTGCCTCCGGCCACATAAGCGAGATAGGCATCATTGGAATCCAAAATTTCCCCGGCTGTAGCATGATAGGAATTGCTGACCTCCTCTGACTCGGCATCATGACAGTTCCCACAATCCTTCGGAGTAACCAGCGTGGCCACATAAACCTTATTGTGCAAAAAAGCATCCGGGTCGTTCTCCTCGGCCCCGTGACAATCGATACACGCCACATCATTCTCGGCATGTTTCGAACCCGCCCATTGAATGAACAGCCCAGGCGTAATCTTTTTATGACATGCAAAACATTTATTCTCGGTTTTCTCTTGGATCCCAAACACCATGGAACTGGCACAGAAAAAAGCAAAAATCAATAAAATGGGAAAAAGTGTGATTTTTTTCATTTCGACCTCCGCCTGGATTACTCAAAGATTTCTTTTGGCAGCATATATGCTTAAACGTGTGACGCCATAGTAATACAGAATAATTTGACGGTCAAGAGAATCTCCTTTCCTTATTTCCATTTTCATTTGACCCCTTTTCAATCTTGTGCTACAAGCTGGTTAGCCTGGATTATTCAGGATAGATCAACATGAGAGGAGTAAACCAGTGAAAAAGTGGACCATAACATTTTTTGTTTGTGGTGGATTGTTTTTGCTGGCCGTCCAGGGACCGGCCATTCAGTCTGCAGCGAATGTCAGCGATGATGTCGAACCCGCGATTGAATCATGCACCAGCATTTTAGTCGGAAAACTCGCCTCTGTCGACGGTTCGACTATGACTTCACACTCCTGTGACAGCAGCACGGACCGGACCTGGATCAACATCGTCCCACACAAAAAACACAAACCGGGGGACATGGCCCCTGTTTATCTCCAATCCAAGAGGACCAAGGGACCGAAGGACCGACCTCTCAAGAAAGGAGAGATCCCACAGGTTTCAGAAACCTACGCCTATATCAAC